>DBBA01000390.1 GCA_002291955.1 Rhodobacteraceae bacterium UBA996
TGGCTGGCCCGGGGCTTGACCTGTAGGACAGGGCGGAAAGGCTGTCGGTCGGCGCGGGGGATCCCGGCCGGTGCAGCCCGGGGTGGTGGCTGCCGATCGGACCCATGGATATTGACGTGACGCTCGACTTCACGGGGCACCTGCCCCCCGCCAGTTTTGCCGAGTTCGCGGCCCACCGTGCGGCGCGGCTGTCGGTCGCGCATGTGGTGCAGGAACAGACCCTGTTGCGCGCGGTGATCCGGGTGCGCGGGCCCGAGGTGCTGGTCGATGCGTTCGAGATGGCGTTGAGCCTGGGGCCAGCCGATTGCCTGGTGCGCGACGTGCGGCGGCTGACGCATGGGGGTGCGGCATGAGCGCCCCGGCGGTTCCGCCTGGCTGGACGGCGGTGGCGCTGGCCCGGGATATCGACGCGGGCACGTCGGCGGGCGTGGTGCTGGGCGGGGCCGAGATCGTGGTGTGGCGCGACACGGGTGGCCGGGTGCATGCCTGGGAGGATCGCTGTCCGCACCGGGGGATGAAGCTGTCCTTCGGCTTTGTCCGGGGTGACCGGATCGCCTGCCTGTACCACGGGTGGGAGTATGACGGGACGGCGACCTGCCGGTATATCCCGGCGCATCCCGACCTGGCGGTGCCGGCGTCGATCCGGGTGGAGCGGTATCGGGCCGCCGAGGCGTCGGGGCTGATCTGGGTCGCGGCCGAGGGGACCGGGGGCGCGCCGCCCGAGGTGGCCGGTCTGGTGGCGCTGCGCAGCCTGTTCGTGGACGCGGCGGCGGGCGACGCGCTGGCGCGGCTGGCGGCGGAGGGGTTCCCGGGGCTGGGGCCGGTGTCCGGGGTGGAACAGGGTCTGTTCCTGCGGTTCACGCAAGGTGGGACGGCGTTCGCCGTGGCCTGTCACGCGGTCGGACCCGGCGCCTGTGCGCTGCATGTGCTGGTCGCGGGCGCGGCGGATGCCGCCCTGATCCCCGCCACCGCAGCCTTCCGCCGGGCGGTGGAGGGTGCGGCATGAGGGCGCTGACCTTATGGAACCATGACCTCGACGACGCCTGCTACCGCGCGCGGCTGATGGCATCACTCGCAGGGGTCACGCTCGACCTGCGGTCGGTCGATGCGTTCCCTGGGATGGAGCATCGGGGGCCTGCCATGCGGGTGCTGACGCCGATGGGGCGGTTGCCGGTCTTGCAGGACGGCGATCTGGTGCTGACGCAGGTCGAGCCGATCCTGCTGCATCTGGCGCGGACCGGGGCCAAGGGTGGCGCGTTCCTGCCGTCGGACGGGCAGGTGCACGCGCGGATGGAGGACTGGCTGGCGTTCCACGCCCGCGACATGGGCGCGGCGTCGGCGGCGCGCGAGGCGGCGCTGTTCGGGGGCGATCCGTGTGTGCATGCGCCCGCCGCGCGCGAGGGGTTGCGGGTGCTCGAAGATCACATGGCCGCGCAGGGGTTGCGGGGGCAGGGCTTTGTCGCCGGGGCTGCCGCGTCGGTCGCGGATGTGGCGCTGTTCCCGGCCTTTGCCCTGTCGCGCGACTGGAACCTCGACCATGACGGGTTCCCGGCCCTGCGACAGTGGGCGCGGCGGGTGCGGCGGCTGACGGGCTTCGTGACGATGCCCGGCATCCCCGACTATCACTGACCGCGCCGCGGGCCTGACCGCCCCGCCTGACCGGCACGCAGGATTTGGAGCCGGAACAGTGTCTGCGCCAGCCCGGGGTTGCACGCGACGCGTGCCCCGGTCCCGGGACCTGTGGCGAGCGGGCGAACAGCACCGCCCGCAACCCCGACGCGGATGATGCGGCGATCCTTGGCATGCGGGTCGGGCCCTTGTGCGGCTGCACCGGGTAGCGGTCGATCCTCGGCGTCGCACCTGCGGGCGTCCAGGCGAGGCCCGGCACCCCGGAGACCAACGCGGCAGGCCCCGTCGGGCACGGCCAGCCCGTCGGACCTGCCCCCTGCCGCTTCGATGCGCCCGAAGTATCCCGGGGTGAATGCCCGGGCCGACAGGCGCGGGCAGAGGGGCAGCGCCCCTCCGCCCCCGTCTCACAGGATCACGACGGCAGCGCGCCCTCGACCCCTTCCACGTAGAAGTCCATCGACAGGAGCATCCCGTCGTCGGCCACGGCTCCCGCCGCCACCTTCTCCTCGCCGGTGTTCGTCAGCACAGGCCCGGCGAAGGGGTGGAAGGCGCCGGTGCGCATCTCCTCCTGCTTCGCCGTCACCGCCGCGCCCGCATCGGCCGGAACCGCGGCGTTCAGGGGCGAGATCGTCAGCATGTCCCTGGAGATGCCTTCCCAGGTGTTCGAGCTCGCCCAGGTGCCATCGAGCACCGCGCGCGTCCGCTCCACGTAGTAGGGACCCCAGTTGTACACCATCGCGGTCAGGTGCGACTTGGGCCCGTACTGGTCCATCGCGCCCAGGGCCACGACATACTTGCCGCGATCCTCGGCCGCCTGCACGACGGCCGGGCTGTCGGTGAAGTGGGCCAGCACGTCCACGCCCTGGTCGATCAGGGCGTCCGCGGTCGTCCGCTCCAGCCCCGGGTCGAACCAAGTCGAGATCCACACGACCTTGGTGGTGAAGTTGGGGTTCACCGACCGGGCGCCCGCCGTCATCGCGTTGATGCCGCGCACGACTTCCGGGATCGGATAGGACGCGACGACGCCCAGGCTGTTGCCCATCGACCCCGCGACCATCCCCAGAAGATACCGCGCCTCGTAGTCGCGGACGTGGTAAATCGCCATGTTCGGAAGCTGGGTGTAGCCCGTCGCGTGTTCGAACTTCACGTCCGGGAACTGCTCGGCCACGCGGGCCATCGGGTTCATGTGGTTGAACGACGTGCCGAAGATCAGCCCGAAGCCCTGGGATGCGAACTGGCGCACGACGCGCTCGGCGTCCGCGCCGCCGTCAATGCTTTCGACATAGGCCGTCTCGATCGCGTCGCCGAACTCGGCCTCCAGCATCAGGCGCCCTTCGTCATGCATGAAGGTCCAGCCCGCATCGCCGATCAGCGAGGAATAGACGAAGCCGATCTTCAGCTTCTCCTGCGCGCGCAGGTTGGCGGGAATGACCGTGGCGGTCAGGCCAAGGCCCAGCGCGGCGGTGGACGAGGACAGTAGCGTGCGGCGGTTCATCATCGGTGGCAGTCTCCCTGTGTGATTATGGTCAGGCGGGTTTGAACGGTTTGCCGAGCGATCCGGGCGCGGCCAGCCGGATGCGCGTGGCGTCGCGGCTGATGAGCACGAGCACCAGGATCGTCACGAGGTAGGGCAGCATGGCCAGGATGTGCGAGGATACGGCCAGGCCCATCGCCTGCCCGTGGATCTGCATCACCGACACCGCGCCGAACAGCCAGGCGCCCAGCACCACGCGGGCGGGTTTCCAGGTGGCGAAGACGACAAGTGCGACCGCGATCCAGCCGCGGCCTGCGGTCATGCCTTCGATCCAGAGGGGGGTCATCACGCAGGACAGATACGCCCCGCCCATCCCTGCCATCGCGCCGCCAAAGGCGATGGCGAGCGTGCGCACGCCGCGGACGGAATAGCCCAGCGCATGGGCGCTGTCGTGGTTTTCGCCCACCGCGCGCAGGATCAGGCCCGCGCGGGTGCGGGTCAGGACCAGCGCGACGGCGACACAGGCGGCCAGCGCCGCCCACGTCACGATGTCGGTCCGGCTGAAGACGGTGCCGATCACCGGCAGGTCCGACAGGCCGGGGATGACGGTGGGCTGGAGGCCGGTCATGTTCTGGCCCTGCCACGGCTGGCCCCAGAACGCCGACACGCCGCCGCCCAGGATCGTCAGCGACAGGCCCGCGGCGTACTGGTTCACCTGAAAGATCAGGACCAGCGCGGCATAGACCATGCTGAGCACCGCGCCCGCCACGGCGGCGACGACGAAGGCCAGCGCGAAGTTGCCGGTCGTCAGCCCCACGGCGAACCCGGTGACGGCGCCGACCAGCATCATCCCCTCGACGCCCAGGTTCACGCAGCCCGCCTTTTCCACGATCAGCTCGCCAAGAGCGGCGAGGATCAGGGGCGTGGCGGTGCGCATGGCGGCGATCAGGATGGCGACCCAGAGGCTTTCCTCCATCACGCGGCCCTCCGCGCGGGGGTGGACCAGACCACGCGGAAGCGCACCAGCACGTCGCTGGCCAGAAGCGCCACCAGCAGCACCCCCTGGAACAGTTGCGCGACCGAGGACGGGACGCCCAGCATCTGCACGTTCTCGCCCCCGATCAGGATGAGGGCGAGCAGGTGTGCCGCCAGCACCACGCCAAGGGGCGTGAGGCGGCCGAGGAAGGCCACGATGATCGCGGCGAAGCCGTAGCCGGGGCTGATCGTGGGCAGAAGCTGGCCCACAGGGCCCGCAACCTCCATCGCGCCGACAAGGCCGGCAAGGCCGCCGGTCAAGAGGAACGACAGCCAGATCATCCCGGGGCGCGAGAAGCCCGCATAGGCGGCGGCGGGTTCGGCGTCGCCGCCCACGCGCATGCGGAAGCCCGCCAGCGTGTGGGACAGGAACAGCCAGATGCCCACGGCGGCGACGGGCAGCAACAGCCAACCGACGTGCAGGCGCGTGCCGTCCCACAGGAGGGGCATCTGTGCCTCGGCCGAGAACAGGCGGCTTTCGGGGAAGCCGAAGCCCTGGGGGTTCTTCAGGGGCCCGTGGACGAGGTAGCCGAGCAATTGGTCGGCGACGTAGATCAGCATGAGGCTGGTCAGGATTTCGTTCGCGTTGAAGCGGATGCGCAGGAAGGCCGGGATCGCGGCCCAGGCCATGCCGGTGATGGCGCCGGTGAGGCAGACGAGGATGAAGGTGCCCGGCACGCCTTCGCCCCAGAGTGCGAGGGCGACCGACCCGCCGCCGATGGCGCCGAGCAGAAGCTGCCCCTCGGCCCCGATGTTCCAGATGTTGGCGCGGAAGCCGACGGCGAGGCCGAGGCCGATGAGGGCGAGGGGAAGGGCGGTGAGCAGCAGTTCCGACAGCCCGAAGGTCGAGTTCACGGGGGCGATGAAATAGGCGTGGAGTGCTGCCAGAGGGTCGCGCCCGATGGAGGCGAACAGGACATAGCCGAAGGCGAGCGTGAAGATCAGCGCGATGACCGGCGCGCCATACAGGGCGAGGGCCGAGGGTTGCAGGCGGAGGACCAGCCTAGGCAGCATGGGCGGCCTCGGTCACTGCATCCAGCGGCGTCGCCCCGCTCATCAGCAGGCCCAGCCGTTCCGGCGTGCAGTCGGCGCGCGGGATGGGGGCGGACAGGCGCCCGGCGTAGAGGACGGCCACGCGGTCGGAGAGCGACAGGAGTTCGTCGAGGTCCTCGGACAGGACCACCACGGCGGCGCCGCGGTCGCGCAGGTCCACCAGCGCGGCATGGATGGCGGCGACGGCGGCCACGTCCACGCCCCAGGTGGGATAGGCGACGACGAGGGCCGAGGGTTCGGACAGGATTTCCCGTCCCACGATGAAGCGTTGCAGGTTGCCCCCCGACAGCGCCTGCGCGGCGGTGGCGCGGGACCGGGTGGCGACCTTGAACGCGCCGATGACGCGGTCGGCGAAGGCCGCGCGATCCCTGGCGCGGATGAAGCCGCGGCTTGTCAGGGGCAGGCGCCAGTGCGCCGTCAGGAACCCGTTCTCGGCCAGGTTCATCGGCGGGACCGCGCCGCGGCCCAGCCGTTCGCCTGGCACGAAGCCCAGGCCCAGTTTGCGGCGCGCGCCGGGGGGCAGGCGGCCTGCGGCCTGGCCGTCGATGCGGACATCGTCGGCCTCGGGTGACGGGCGTTCGCCGGACAGGACGGCGAGGAGTTCCTCTTGCCCGTTGCCGGCGACACCTGCGATGCCGAGAATCTCGCCGCCGCGTGCTTCCAGCGTCAGACCGTCGAGTGCGGTGCCATGCGGCGTGTCGGATGGCAGGCGCAGGGCGTGGACGGACAGCCGCACCGGCCCGGCGCGGCCCGCGTGGTCCGACCCCATCGGCGGCATGTCCTGCCCGATCATCATGCGGGCGAGGTCGTTGACCGAGGCGCCCGCGACCGGGACGGTGCCGACGACCCGGCCCCCGCGCAGGACGGTGGCGCGGTCACAGAGCGCGCGGATTTCCTCGAGCTTGTGCGAGATGAAGACGATGGCGCGGCCTTCGGCGCGCAGGCGGCGGAGCGTGTCGAACAGGCCCGCGATGGCTTGCGGGGTCAGGACGGACGTCGGTTCGTCGAAGATCAGCACCTTGGGGTCCTGGAGCAGCACGCGGACGATTTCCACGCGCTGCTGTTCTCCGACCGAGAGTTCGCCGACCACGCGGTCGGGGTCCACCGCCAGCCCGTAACGCTCGCCGATGGCACGGATGCGGGCGGGCAGGTCGCGGCGACCCTCGGGCGTGTCGAGGCCGAGGGCGATGTTTTCCGCCACCGTCATCGAATGGAACAGGCTGAAGTGCTGGAACACCACGCCGATCCCGGCCGCGCGGGCGGCGGCGGGGCTGGCCAGCGTGGCGGGGGTGCCGTCGATCTCGATGGTGCCTGCGTCGGGGGTGACGAGGCCGTAGATGACCTTGACCAGGGTCGATTTGCCTGCGCCGTTCTCGCCCAGAAGGGCCAGGATTTCGCCGGGCTGGACGGTGAGGGAGACGTCGTCGTTCGCGAGGCAGCCGGGGTATTGCTTGCGCACGCCCGTCACGCGCAGGCGCGGGGCGGCGTCGGCTAGGGGCGCGGCAGCAGCAGCGGGCGTCATGGCGCCACCCGGTCAGGCCGGCTGCGGGACTGTCCAGTGGGCGGCGGCGCGGGGCGCGCGGACGGTAGGGCGGGTTGCGGGCGATGCCTGTTCATCGGGCGATCCTGCCCGTTTTCCGGGCGGTCCGGCAAGCGGGTCCGCACTGCCGCGGTTCAGCCCGTCTGAAGGCGGCGGGCGGCGGCGTGGTGGTCGCGGCGCAGGGCGGCGACGTCGAGGCCGGGGATCGCGCTGTCCCAGACCGTCCAACGGCCCGCGACCATCACCCGGTCGGCCCGGTGCGCGCCGCACAGGACGAGGGCGGCCAGCGGGTCGCCGTGGCCGGAGAAGCGCAACTCGTCCAGCGTGAAGCAGGCGAGGTCGGCGGCCATGCCCGGGGCGATTCGGCCGAGTTCCGGTCGGCCGATGCAGGCGGCCGAGCCTTCGGTCGCCCAGCGGAGCGGATCGAGGTGCGTGACCCGCGCCATGCCATAGCGGTGCCGTTGCAGCAGGAACGCCTGCCGCACCTCCTGCATCAGGTTGGAGGCATCGTTGGACGCGGACCCGTCCACGCCAAGGCCGACGGCGACGCCCGCGGCCTCCAACTCGCAGACCCGGCAGTGGCCGGAGTGGAGGGCCATGTTCGAGCAGGGGCAGTGGGTGACCGAGGTGCCCGCACGCGCCAGACGGGCCATGTCGGCGTCCGAGAAGTGGATGCCGTGGGCAAGCCAGACATCGGGGCCGAGCCACCCGGTATCATCGAGGTAGTCCAGCGGACGCATCCCGAAGGTGGCGCTGCACCAGGCCTCCTCGTCCTGCGTTTCGGCCAGATGGGTGTGCAGGCGGGCGTTGTGCCGGCGCGCGAGCGTGGCCGAGGCGGCCATGAGGGAGCGGGTGACCGAGAAGGGCGAGCAGGGGGCCAGCGCGATCTGGATGAGCGCGTGGGGCGCGGGGTCGTGGTACGCGCCCAGCAGGCGTTCGCTGTCGGCCAGGATGTCGTCTTCGGACTGCACGACGCTGTCGGGGGGCAGGCCGCCGTCCTTGACGGACAGGTTCATGGACCCGCGGGTGAAGACGCCGCGGATGCCCAGGCGCCGCGCCTCGGCCACCTCGATGTCGAGGCCGTGCTCGCAGCCCCTGGGGAACACATAGTGGTGGTCGGTCGTGGTGGTGCAGCCCGAGAGCATCAGTTCGGCCAGCGCAAGGCGCATGCCTGCCGCCAGGTCGTCGGGGGTGAGCCTGGCCCAGACGGGATAGAGCGCCTGGAGCCAGGGGAAGAGTTCCCAGTTCAGCGCGGGCGGGAAGGCGCGGGTGAGGGTCTGGTAAAAGTGGTGGTGGGTGTTGATGAGGCCGGGGATCACCACATGGGCGGACATGTCCACGGTTGCGTCCACCGGGGTGGCGGGGGTGCCGCCCGTGGGGATCAGTTCGGCGATGCGGTCACCGTCGATGACCAGCCCGCCGCCCGCGCTGTCGGCGAGGATCGCCAGCGGGTCCTTGAGCCAGAGGCGGGCAGAGGGGTCGGGCATCGGGGCGGTCCTTGCTGGCGGGGTCGCGTGAGTGAGGCATGCGCGGTGCGGCGGTGCAAGGCGGTGCCGTGGAGGCGCGGGGCCGCGGCGCGGGGACTGCCGGTTGACGCGGGCTGCCGTTGCGGTATCGGGGCGGGGTCCGAGAGGGAGCCTGCCCATGCCTCGTCCCGTGCTGATCGCGCCGTCCATCCTGTCGGCCGATTTCGCGAATTTCGGCGCCGAGATCCGCGCGATCGAGGCGCAGGGCGCGGACTGGGTGCATGTGGACGTGATGGATGGCCATTTCGTGCCGAACCTGACGTTCGGGCCTCCGGCCGTGGCGGCGTTCCGGCGGCATGTGACGACCGTGATGGACGTGCACCTGATGATCGCGCCGGTGGACCCGTGGATCGACGCCTATGCCAAGGCAGGGGCCGATGTGCTGACGGCGCATGTGGAGGCCGGGCCGCACATCCACCGCACGGTGCAGGCGATCCGGGCTGCGGGGATGAAGGCCGGGGTGGCGCTGAACCCCGGCACGCCGGCCGGGGCGGTGGAGCATCTGCTGGATCTGGTCGACGTGGTCCT
>DBBA01000389.1:0-6963 GCA_002291955.1 Rhodobacteraceae bacterium UBA996
ACGAAGCGCGGCCGCCCGTCCGCCGCCTGCGCCCGGTCCGCCGCGCGCCGGGCGATGCGCGCCCCTTCCGCGTTCAGGCCGGGAACCGCGTCCTCCATCCCGTAGTCGGCCTGCGCGATGGTGGTGGCCGAAAAGGTGTTCGTCTCGAGGATATCCGCCCCGGCCATGGCATAGCGGAAATGGATTTCCTCGATCGCGTCGGGCTGGGTCAGGATCAGCAGGTCGTTGTTGCCCTTCTGCGGGCGATCCGCGTCGTGGATGTGGCGGCAGGTGGGGCCATGCACATGCGCCGCACCGTGCCCGCGATAATCGTCCTCGGACAGGCCCAGCCCCTGGATCTGCGTGCCCATCGCGCCGTCCAGGATCAGGATGCGGTCCCGGGCAAGGGCCGCCAGGGTCTCGGGCAGGGCGGTGCCCGTGGCGATCATGTTCATGGGGGCCTCCTGTCGATGCGACCCCGCTACATAGCAGGCCCGGCCCCGCGGGAAACCTCATAATCCCGAACAGGAACATGAGGCGCGTTCATTTTCATGGCGGCAGGAGCAGCACCGCGCGAAAATCGTTGACGTTGGTCAGCGTCGGCCCGGTGACGACCTGCCCGCCCGCGCGGGCAAAGAACGTATGCGCGTCGTTCGCGGCCAGCGCCGCCGCGGCATCCGCCCCGGCAAGCGTTCCCGGCCCGACCAGCGCCCCTGCGACCTCGGCCGCGCCATCGACGCCGTCGGTGTCGCAGGCAATGGCGTGGATGCGCGGGTGGCCGTTCAGCGCCAGCGCCAGCGCCAGGGCGAATTCGGCGTTCGGCCCGCCGATCCCGTTGCCCCGGCGGGTCACCGTCAACTCGCCCCCCGACAAAAGCAGCACCGGCGCATCCCCGGGGACCATGTCGGCCGCGATGTCCAACGCCAGACGGGCCTGGTCGCGGGCCACATCCCGCGCCTCGCCCTCGACCGCGTCGCCCAGCATCCGCACGGTGCAACCTGCCGCCTGCGCGACCTCGGCCGCCGCCGAAAGCGACTGCGCGGGGGCCGCGAACACCCGGTTCTCGACCCGCGACAGCCGCGCATCGCCCGGCGGCACCACACCCGAGGGGCGCGCGAGCGCCGCCGTCACGCTGGCGGGCACGGTGACCTGCCACCGCTCCAGCACGGCCCGCGCATCGGCGGGGGTAGAGGCATCCCCCACCGTCGGCCCCGACCCGATGAAGGCCGGATCGTCGCCCGGCACGTCCGACAGCATCAGGCACAGCATGCGTGCGGGGTGCACGGCGGCGGCCAGCTGCCCGCCCTTCACGCGGCTCAGGTGCTTGCGCACGGTGTTCATCCGGTCGATGGGCGCCCCGCTGGCCAGAAGGGCCGCGTTCACCGCCTGTTTCTCGGCCAGCGTGACCCCCGCCACCGGGGCCACCAGCAGGGCCGAGGCTCCGCCCGAGATCAGCGCGAGCACAAAGTCGCCCTCGCCCAGGCCCGCCACCAGATCCAGCATCCGCGCCGTCGCGGCAGCCCCCGCGGCATCGGGAACCGGATGCGCCGCCTCGACGATCTCGATGCCCTGGCAGGGGCGGCCATAGCCGTAGCGCGTGATGACGAGGCCGTCGCAGGGGCCCCACGCGGCTTCGACCGCCTCGGCCATGCGCGCGCTGGCCTTGCCCGCGCCAATGACGACCACACGCCCCGCAGGCCGCGGCGGCAGGTGCGCCGCCAGCGCCCGCATCGGGTCGGCGACTTCAACCGCCCGGTCGAACAGGCCGCGCAGGAATGTGGGCGGGTCCAGGTCCATCATGAGTTCCCCGGTCAGCCCCCTGTCGTGGCGGCGCGACCGCAACCGGCCCGCGCGCCGCGCGACACTGCCCTGCCCGGAACAGGACATTCAAGTCCGGACGGCCAGGCCCGCGCCAGACGACAAGGCCCCGGACATGATCCGGGGCCCCTTGGACGCGCTGCGCCATGTGGGTCGGGGTCCCGGATCAGGTCCGGGACGCCCGTGCGCGGGGTGGGGTCACACCGCCAGATCGAACCGGTCGGCGTTCATCACCTTGGTCCAGGCCTTGACGAAATCGGCCACGAACTTCGGGTGGGCGTCGTCCTGGGCATAGACTTCCGCATAGGCCCGCAGGATCGAGTTCGATCCGAACACCAGATCGGCCCGCGTGGCGGTGTAGGCCACCGCGCCGGACTTGCGGTCCACCAGGTGGTACAGGTTCGACCCCTTCGGCACCCACTTGTAGGCCATGTCGGTCAGCGTGACGAAGAAGTCGGTCGTCAGCGCGCCGGGGCGGCTGGTGAACACGCCATGCGCGGTGCCGCCGTGGTTGGTGCCC
Organism: Rhodobacteraceae bacterium UBA996; assembly: GCA_002291955.1. Taxonomy (GTDB): domain Bacteria; phylum Pseudomonadota; class Alphaproteobacteria; order Rhodobacterales; family Rhodobacteraceae; genus UBA996. The sequence continues at coordinate 2,318 of DBBA01000389.1, forward strand.
ATGGCACGCATGCCGCCGACCAGCACCGTCATCTCGGGCCCCGTCAGGCCCAGAAGCTGCGCGCGGTCAAGCATCAGCTCTTCCGCCGCCACGGCATAGTCCTTCTTCATCCAGTTGCGGAACCCGTCGGCGAGCGGCTCCAGCGGCGCAAAGCTCGCCGCATCGGTCTGGGCCTCGGACGCGTCACCGCGGCCCGGCGCAAAGGGCACCGTCACGGTGACACCGGCCGCCTTGGCCGCCATCTCGACGCCCAGGTTCCCGCCCAGCACGATGATGTCGGCCATCGACACGCCCGTGGCCTGCGCCACACCCGCATAGGCCGCCAGCACCCGCGACAGGCGGGCGGGTTCGTTCCCCTCCCAGTCCTTCTGCGGCGCCAGACGGATGCGCGCGCCATTGGCACCGCCCCGCATGTCCGACCCGCGGAAGGTCCGCGCGCTGTCCCAGGCGGTCGTGACCATGTCCTGCACGGACAGGCCCAGCCCCGCGATCTGCGCCTTCACCGCCGCCACGTCATAGTCGGTGCGGCCTGCGGGCACCGGGTCCTGCCAGATCAGGTCCTCGGCCGGAACCTCGGGGCCCCAGTAGCGGACCTTCGGCCCCATGTCGCGGTGGGTCAGCTTGAACCACGCCCGCGCGAAGGTGTCCGAGAAGTAGTCCTGATCCGCCGCGAACCGCTCGATGATCGCGCGGTACGCCGGGTCCACCTTCATCGCCATGTCGGCGTCGGTCATGATCGGGTTGTAGCGGATCGACGGGTCTTCCACGTCCACCGGCTTGTCCTCCTCGCGGATGCCGATGGGTTCCCACTGCCAGGCGCCCGCGGGGGACTTCTTCAACTCCCACTCGTAGCCAAGGAGCAGCTTGAAATACCCGTTGTCCCACTGGGTCGGGTGCGTGGTCCACGCGCCCTCGATCCCGCTGGTGACGGTGTTGCGCCCCACGCCGCGGGTGGTGTGGTTCATCCAGCCCAGACCCGCCTCGCTGATATCCGCGCCCTCGGGCGACGGACCCAGGTTCTCGGCCCGGCCACCACCATGCGCCTTGCCGACAGTGTGACCACCAGCGGTCAGCGCCGCGGTCTCCTCGTCGTTCATCGCCATCCGCGCAAACGTCTCGCGCACGTGCAGCGCGGTCATCGCCGGATCGGGCTTGCCGTTCACGCCTTCGGGGTTGACGTAGATCAGCCCCATGTGGACGGCGGCCAGCGGGTTTTCCAGCGTCGCGGGGCGCGCGATGTCGTCATAGCGGTTCTCGGCCGGGGCGAGGAATTCGGTCTCGGACCCCCAGTACACGTCCTTCTCGGGGTGCCAGATGTCCTCGCGCCCGAAGGAGAAACCGAAGGTCTTCAGCCCCATCGATTCATAGGCCACGTTGCCTGCCAGGATGAACAGGTCGGCCCAGGACAGCGCGTTGCCGTACTTCTTCTTGATCGGCCACAAGAGGCGCCGCGCCTTGTCGAGGTTGGTGTTGTCCGGCCACGAGTTCAGCGGCGAGAACCGCAGGTTCCCCGTGCCCGCACCACCCCGGCCGTCCGACACCCGATAGGACCCCGCCGCGTGCCAGGCCATGCGGATCATCAGGCCGCCGTAATGGCCCCAGTCCGCCGGCCACCACTCCTGGCTGTCGGTCATCAGCGCATGCAGGTCGGCCTTCAGCGCCGTCACGTCCAGCGTCTTCAGCGCCTCGCGATAGCTGAACCCGGTCAGCGGGTTCGACTTGGCGCCGTGCTGGTGCAGGATGTCGAGGTTCAGCGCATTCGGCCACCAGTCGGTCACGCTGCGCACCTGCGTGGTCTGCGCCCCGTGCATCACCGGGCATTTGTCCCGATCGCTTCCGTCCATCATGTCTGGCTCCATCGGCTGGGTTGGCGGGCGCGCCCGTCGCGCACCCCTAGGCGCGGGCGGGGATTCGGACCCCCGACCTTGCGCGCGGTCTAGCAACTTCGCACGATCAGGATAAGTTGTTTCTCCTGATCGTGATGATAATCTGCGATTATGGACAACCTCACCCTTCGCCAGCTGCGCTATGTCGATGCGCTGGCCCGCCACGGCCATTTCGGCCGCGCCGCCGCCGCCTGCGCGGTGTCCCAGCCCGCCCTGTCGGTGCAGGTGCGCGACCTGGAAACCGCGCTGGGCGCCGCCCTGTTCGAACGGTCCCCGCGCGAGGTGCGGCTGACCGCCTTTGGTCGCGACTTCACGGACCGCGCGCGGGACATCCTGCAGGCGGTGGACGAATTGCAGGACTTCACCCGCGCCGCCCGCGACCGTCCGCTCGCGCGGCTGCGGCTGGGGGTGATCCCCACCGTCGCGCCCTATCTGCTGCCGCGGCTCGTGGCACGGCTGACGGCCGCGCACCCCGGGCTCGACCTTGCCTTGCGCGAAACGATCACGCCCAAGCTCCTGGCCGAGCTTCTGGACGGGCGCCTTGATGCCGCCGTGGTGGCGCTGCCGGTGTCGGAACCGGCGCTGGCGGAACTGCCGCTGTTCACCGAGGACTTCGTGCTGGTCCGCCCCGCGCCCGAGGCGAACCTGCCCGTCCCGGGGCCGGATGGTCTGGCGACCATGCGGCTTCTGCTGCTCGAGGAAGGGCACTGCTTCCGCGATCAGGCGCTGTCGTTCTGCCGCCCGGGGGGGGCCGTCCCGCGCGACCTGCTCGATGGCAGTTCGCTGGCCACCCTGGTGCAGATGGTCGGCGCGGGGCTGGGGGTCACGCTGATCCCCGAGATGGCCGTGCCGGTGGAAACCCGGTCCGCCGACGTGACCGTGGCGCGGTTCCCCGCGCCTGCGCCCGCGCGCACCATCGGACTGGTCTGGCGGCGCACCAACCCCCTTGCCCGCCAGTTCGCCGGTCTGGCCGCCAGCGTGCGCCAGGCGGCGGACGCCGGGGCGTGAGGCCTGTGCATTTGCATCCCGGCCTTCGCGCGTCTATGCTGCGGCGCGGCATGGAGGCCGTGGATGACGGGCAAGGTTCTGACGGTCGCGCAGCAGAAGGGCGGGTCGGGCAAGACGACCGTCGCCGCCAACCTGGCCGTGGCCCTGATGCGCCGGGGCCGGTCGGTCGCGGTGCTGGACACCGACCCGCAGGGCAGCCTCGGCCGCTGGTTCATGGCCCGGCGCGAACGGGGCGACCCGGGGCTGGAATTCTCGACCGCGTCCGCCTGGGGCGTGTCCTACGAATGCGAGAAGCTGAAGAAGCACGTCGATTACGTCATCGTCGACACGCCCCCCAAGGTGGACGCGGACCTGCGCCCGGCGCTGCGCGAAAGCGATCTGGTGATCGTCCCCGTGGCGGCCAGCCATGTGGACGTCTGGGCCACCGAAAGCGTGCTGGACCTCGCCCGCCGCGAACGCCGCCCGGTGCTGGTCCTGCTCAACCGCGCCAAGGCCGGGACCCGCCTGATGGCCGAGGTCGCGGCCGCCATCGACGCGCTGGGCGCCACGCAGGCCACGGTCGCGCTCGGCTCCCGCGTCGCCTATGCGGAAAGCCTCGGCACCGGGCACGGTGTCCTCGAACGCAGCCGCGGGCCCTGGGTGGCCGAGATCGACGCGCTCGTGGACGAGATCGAGGCGCTGCTTTCCGCCGAGTGACACGCGTCCGGCCTTGTCCGGTCCCCGCCGCGCGGGCATGACAGGCCATGGACGATCCGACACCCCCACCCGTTGCCGCGGGTCCGGCGATTGCCGCGACCTGCCACGGGGTTGCGGTGCCCATGTCGCCGTTCCTGACGCCCCGGCGGATCGAACGGATCGCCGCCGCCCGCTACGAAGGCGAGGAGATCGCGGGCGCGCTCGCCCTCGTGCGGCCCGGCGACCGGGTGCTGGAACTGGGCGCGGGACTGGGGATCGTCGGCGCCGTCATCGCCGCGCGCCGCGCGCCCGCCCGCATGGTCAGCTACGAGGCCAACCCCACCCTGATCCCCCACATCCGCGCGCTGCACGTCGCAAACGGCCTGACCGGGCGGATCGACCTGCGGCAGGCCGTGCTGATGGCGGGCAACAGCGGCCCCGCGACCGTCCCGTTCCACCTGCACGCCAGCTACCTCGGCTCGTCCCTGACGGGGCAGGGCACCCGCGTGGACGTGCCGGTGCACCGCTGGGGGCCGGTGATGGCCGACCTTCGGCCCGATGTCCTGGTCTGCGACATCGAAGGGGGCGAACACGACCTGCTCGCCACCGCCGACCTGTCCGGCGTCCGCGCCGTGGTGATCGAGTTCCATCCGAACGGCTACGGCGTCCCCGCGATGCGCGCGCTCAAGCGGCACCTGCGGTCGGGCGGGCTGGCCCCGGTCAGCGGACTGTCGTCCCGCACCGTCTGGTCCGCGTCCCGCGATCCGGCCGACCACGCCGCGACAGGGTCGCCGGATGCGAAAAGGCCCGGCGCGGGGCCGGGCCTTTCCGAAACCGATTGATCAGGGCCGCACGACCTTCGAAGGATCGGGCCCCGACCCCTCAGGCCAGCGCGAGGTTCGTTGCCGACTCGCGGCCGTCACGGCCGGCTTCGATGTCGAACGTCACCTTCTGGCCGTCGTTCAGGCCACGCAGACCCGCACGCTCCACCGCCGAGATATGCACGAACACGTCCTTGCGGCCGCCTTCCGGCTCGATGAAGCCGAAACCCTTGGTCGCGTTGAACCACTTCACGGT
>DBBA01000389.1:7274-7440 GCA_002291955.1 Rhodobacteraceae bacterium UBA996
GTTGAACCACTTCACGGTGCCCTTGGCCATCCGTCGTCTCCTTCTATCCGCTGCCCGCGGAGGTGCGGCAGCCCGGCCCGTTCGTCTGGATCGAAAGACTGAAGCCGTTGTCGGAGACAGTGGTCGAATCGAGGTCACGTAGCGAGGCCCATATGCGCCCATCTTT
>DBBA01000389.1:7788-7914 GCA_002291955.1 Rhodobacteraceae bacterium UBA996
TTTTGGCAAGAAACATTGCCGCGACGTCAGGCCAGCCCCCGGGGCGCAAGTGCCGCGTCCGACCGGGACCCCGGCGCCCGGGGCGCATCGCGGAACTGCGCCGCGGTGGCCGCCCGCCGGGGGCGC
>DBBA01000285.1:0-3316 GCA_002291955.1 Rhodobacteraceae bacterium UBA996
TGATCTCGCAGGCGCCCGACCGGCCGCGGCAACTGGCCCTGCCCCGCCGGGTGGCGGCGGTCCTCCCCGCCGACCGGCTGGGCGGGCGGGCGGTGCTGGCCGATCTCGACACGCTGGTGCTGTTCGAGGCGTTCTATGACGGCTACGCCCTGCCTGACCACGGCATCGACACAGGCCCCCCGCTGGACACGCGGCCCGACAGCTTTGCCGGACTGCGGGTGTTCGCCCGCGACCTGCCCGCGCTCGCCCCCCTGCAGGCGCGGCTGGAGGCGCGGTTCGGCATCGCCACGCAGGCGGATGTGCAGGCGGTGGCGTCGGTGCTGGCCCTGTCGCGGAACCTGACGCTGGCGCTTCTCCTGACCACGGCGGTGGCGGCGCTGGGGCTCGCGGCAACGCTGGTGTTCGGCTTCTGGGGCGAAGTCGTGCGCAAGCGCCGGGGGCTGGCGGGGCTGGCGCTGGTGGGGCTCCGGCCGGGACGGATCGCGATGATCCCGGTGGTGCAGGCGGTGGTGACGGCCGTCATCGGGCTGGTCGCCAGCTTTGCTGCCTTCGCGGTTGCTGCGCGGGTGGCCGATGCGCTGTTCGCGGCCGAGGGGGACGGGATCGTCGCGCTGTCGGTGCCGCAGGGGGCGGCGGTCGCAGCGGCGGTCATCCTGTTCGTGGCGCTGAGTTCGGCCGCCGCGGCGCGCCGGGCGGCCCGGGTCGACCCGGCCATCATCCTGCGGGACGCGGCATGAGGGCGGCGACGCTTCTGCTGGCGCTGGCCGCCCTGCCGGCGGCAGCGCAGGACGCCCCCGCCCCCTGGGACATCGCCCGCTACGACCGCGCGGCGCTTGCTGATCCGCCCGTACCCGCCGACCTGGTCCTGCCGATGCCCTGCGGCGGCGCGATGGCGTTTCAGCGGGTCGAGGTGCCGGTCGACCCCGGCAATCCCCTGTCCGACCGCCCCCTGCGGCTGGGCCAGTCCTCGCCCGAGGCAGGCTACCTCGACTACCTGCGGACCGAGGGGTTGCGCGGGCCCTTCGGCGATCCGGCCACCGGCGCCTCGCACTACTACATCGCGCGCTACGAGATGACCGTGGCGCAGCACCGGGCGCTTCTGGGCGACTGCACGCCACCCGACCGGGCGGGGGACGTGGCGCAGGGCGGCCTGTCCTGGTTCGACGCGGTGGACCTGTCGCGCCGCTATACCGAATGGCTTCTGACGCAGGCGCCCGATGCCCTGCCCCGCGCGGGTGCGGCCGCGGGCTTTGTCCGCCTGCCGACCGAGGCGGAATGGGAATATGCCGCCCGCGGCGGCGCGCGCGCCGATCCCCTGCTGTTCCCCGCGCGGCGCTACCTTGCCACGGGCGACCTGCGCGACCACGCCACCCTGCAGGCGCCGGGATCGGGCCGCGGCCGGATGGCCCCGGTCGGCATCCGCCTGCCCAATCCGCTCGACCTGTTCGACGTCTACGGCAATGCCGAGGAACTGATGCTGGAACCCTTCCGCATGAACGCGGTCGGGCGCGCGCACGGACAGGCGGGGGGCCTTGTCACCCGCGGCGGGTCGTTCCGCTCGACCGAGGATCAGGTCCATTCCGCCGCGCGGGTGGAGTTTCCCCTGTTCAGCGCCACCGACGGGCGCGCGCTGGCCGAGGATACGTTCGGCCTGCGCCTTGTCCTGTCCGCCCCGGTGCTGGCCGCGCGCGATGCGGCCGACCTGGCGGCGCTGTCGGCGGCCTGGGACGCGCAGGCCGAAGGCCCCGCGGTGGCGGCCGACCCCGACGCGGCCCTTGCCACCCTGATCGAGGCCGAGACCGACCCCCGCCGCCGCGCGGCGCTGGAAGCGCTGCAACTGGACCTGCGGCGCGCGCGGGACACCGCCGACACCGCCCTCGCGCGCGCCGCCCGCGCCACGCTTCTGGCCGGCGCGATCGTGGTCGAGACGCTGGCCAAGGACGCGCGGCGGATCGGGCAGCTGCAGACCCACATCATCACCCAGGTCGAGATCGCCCGGAACTCGACCGAGGCGCGGCGGACCGAGATCCTGTCCGCCGTGCAGCCCTTTGTCGATCAGGTGCAGGACCTGCGCGCGGCCGAGACGAACCTGCTCCTGACCTATCGCAGCGGGCTCGAGGCGCTGTCGTCCGAATTCACCCCCGCCGACCGCGACCTCGCCCATGCGCTTCTGTTGCGCGACCTGCGCGAGGCCGGGCAGACCGAGGTGGCGGTGCTGGCCGAACGGTTCTGGCAGGACCTGCGCGCCTATCTGGCCACGCCCGACATGGGGCTCGACGCGATCCGGGCGCTGGCGCTGGCACCCTGAGCCCCGGAAAGCGTCCGGGGCCGCGTCGGGCCCGTATCGGCGCCCCATTCGTCATCCTGTCTGAAATATCCCCGCCGGAGGCAGACCCGAGCCTACCGGGCCGCAAGGCCCGGCGGCGAGACAAGGGGCGTCCCGCGCGGGGCCGTCCGGCCCCGGGCGGGTCGATCCGGCCCGCGGTCAGGCCGCCTGCGCCGCGGGCAGCGTCTCGGCGGCGGCCTCCAGCAGGACCGCGGCGATGGCGTCGCAGTCGGCCTCGGTCAGGCGGGCGGGCAGGCGCGTGTCGCAGGTGCGCATCAGCATCGCGCGGGTCTGCGGCAGGTCCGGCATATCGTCGCCCAGGAACCGCCAGTTCCAGAAGGCGCGCGCGTTGTCCTCCGACAGGCCGAAGACCTGCACCGCCACGCCGCGCGCCCGGGTCGCCGCCATGAAGGCGCGGGCCTGCCCATCGGTCGCGTCCACCAGCGAGAACTGGAGCGAATCGGGCGCGCGCACCTCGGGCGGCAGCGCGTCGGGCACGCGGAACCAGGGGCTCGCGCGCAGGGCCGCCGCCACGCGGTCGTGGTTGCGCCGCCCGTCGGCCACGCGGCGCGGCACACAGGCCAGTTGCGGGCGGATCACCGCCGCCGACAGGTTCGACATGCGGCAGTTGTACAAGGGCAGCCGGTTCTGCCATTCGGCGAAGCGGTCCGACAGGACCGGGTGCTTCTTCCAGTTGTGCTCGTAGGCGCCCGACATGATGACCGCCCGCGCGATCAGGTCGTCGTCGTCGGTGACGAGGATCCCGCCCTCGCCCCCGTTCACCAGCTTGTAGGACTGGAAGCTGAAGCAGCCGACCCGGCCAAGCGTGCCGATCTGCCGCCCGTGCCAGGTGGTGCCCAGCGAATGGGCCGCGTCTTCCACCACCGGCACACCCGCCGCATCGGCCAGGGCCAGGATCGCGTCCATGTCCGACGTGTGCCCGCGCATGTGGCTGATCATCACGGCGTCCGCGCCCGGCAGCTTCGCCGC
>DBBA01000285.1:3528-20361 GCA_002291955.1 Rhodobacteraceae bacterium UBA996
GAGGGGGCCGCTCCTCCCCCCCCCGCCCCCCCCGCCGCATCGGCCAGGGCCAGGATCGCGTCCATGTCCGACGTGTGCCCGCGCATGTGGCTGATCATCACGGCGTCCGCGCCCGGCAGCTTCGCCGCGAAATCGGCCATGTCGATGCGGTAGTTCGCGCCCACCTCGACCAGCACGGGCGTGCAGCCCGCGTGCAGGACCGAGGACGGCACGGCGGCAAAGGTGAAGGCCGGGATCAGCACGCGCGCCCCGGGGGCGAGGTCCAGCGCGCGCAACGACAGGAACAGCGCCGCCGAACAGGACGCCACCGCCAGCGCGTGGCGCGCGCCGAGCATCGCGGCGAACTCGGCCTCCAGCAACGCCACGGGCGCGTCGCCCGGCGCGGTGTAGCGGAACAGGTCGCCCGAGGTCAGCAGACGCTCGATCTCGGACCGCGCGGCTTCCGGGATCGGTTCGGCGGCGTGGGTGTCGGGAAGCGGGGCGGCAAGGGGGGACGCACCGTGGGCCATCGTCGCGCGGTCGAGCATCAGTTTCACCTTTCCGGAAACCGGGTTTCGGGATTTCCTTAGCCGATGCCCGCGCGCGAGGCGACGGAAAACTGCGCGAGGGGCCGGGTTCGGCGGGATGGCGCGGGGGCTGGTCCCGACCGGCAGGGCTGGTAAACCCCGGGGGATGGCCGTCCAGTCTGAACCCAAGTCAGATGCGTCCCCGACGACCCTGCGGCCGCAGGGTCCCTTGACCATCGCCGCGGGGCTGGAGGCACTCAAGGACACAGGACTGGCAGGCGCGGTGACGCTCGACCTGTCGGGCGCCGGGCGGATCGACACGGCCGGGGCGGCGGCGATCCTGCGGCTGGGCGACCGGCTGGCGGCGGCGGGTGGCGGGCTGACCGTCACGGGCGAGACGCCCGCCCAACGCCGGATGCTGGACCTTGTCGCCGCGCGACGATTCCCGCCCGAACCCCCGGCCCGTGCGCCCGACCCGCTGCGGGCCGCGGTGGCGCGGCTGGGACAGGCCGTGGTCGAGGGCGGCGGCACGGGCGTGGCGCTGACCGCCTTCCTGGGTCAGGTGGTGGCCACGCTGGCCGCGACCATGCTCCGCCCGTGGCGGCTGCGCCTGACGCCCCTTGTTTTCCATCTGGGCGAGGTCGGCCTGGGCGCGGTGCCCATCGTCGCGCTCATGTCGTTCCTGATCGGCGTGGTGCTGGCCTATCAGGGGGCCACGCAATTGCGCCAGTTCGGGGCCGAGGTCTTCGTGGTGGACCTGATCGCGGTCTCGGTCCTGCGCGAGCTTGGCATCCTTCTGACCGCGATCATCGTGGCGGGGCGCACGGGCGCGGCCTTTACCGCTGCCATCGGGTCGATGAAGATGCGCGAGGAGATCGACGCCATGCGCACGCTGGGCTTGGATCCCGTGGCCGTGCTGGTCCTGCCGCGGGTGCTAGCGCTTCTGATCGCGCTGCCGCTTCTGGGGCTCGTGGCCAATGTCATGGGCCTTCTGGGGGGCGCGGTCATGGCCTGGGTGGAACTGGGCGTGTCGCCCGGCATGTTCCGCGCGCGGCTGCTCGAAGGGGTGGACATCTCGAACGCCACGGTCGGGCTGATCAAGGCGCCGGTCTTTGCGCTCATCATCGGCGTCGTGGGCTGTTTCGAGGGGATGCGCGTGGGCGGGAACGCCGAATCGCTTGGGCGGCGCACGTCGGTGTCGGTCGTCACCGCGATCTTCCTTGTCATCCTCGCGGATGCGCTGTTCTCGATCTTCTTCTCGGTGGTGGGACTGTGAGCGAACCCCGGGACACCATCATCGAGGTGCGCGGCCTGCGCACGCAGTTCGGGCCGCAGGTGATCCACGACGGGCTGGACCTGGATGTGTTCCGGGGCGAGGTGCTGGGCATCGTCGGCGGCTCGGGCACGGGCAAATCCGTGCTCCTGCGCCAGATCACCGGGTTGCTTACCCCCGCCGCGGGTACGATCCGGGCCTTCGGCACCGACATGGGGCAGGCGTCCGAGGCCGAGCGCCGCGCGGTCGAACGGCGCTGGGGCGTGATGTTCCAGGACGGGGCGCTGTTTTCCGCCCTGACCGTGGCCGAGAACGTGGAAGCGCCCATGCGCGTCCACACCGACCTTGCCCCCGCAGTGCGGCGCGAGCTTGCCGAACTGAAGGTTGCCCTGTCGGGCCTGCCGCGCTCGGCCTGCGACAAGTATCCGTCGGAACTGTCGGGGGGGATGCGGAAGCGCGCGGGGCTGGCGCGGGCCCTCGCCCTTGACCCCGAGATCGTGTTCCTGGACGAACCCACCGCGGGGCTCGACCCCATCGGGGCCGCGGCCTTTGACGACCTGATCGGCGAGTTGCAGGCGGCCATGGGACTGACCGTGTTCATGGTGACCCACGACCTCGACAGCCTGCACGCGATCTGCGACCGGGTGGCGGTGCTGGCCGAGAAGCGCGTGCTGGCACAGGGCACGATGAGCGAGCTTGCGCGGGTGGATCATCCATGGATGATCGACTACTTTCGCGGTCCGCGCGCGCGCGCCGCAGGGATCGGGGCCAAGGACGGGGACTGACGCCGGGCATGGAGACGAAGGCCAATTACCTTGCCATCGGTGCGGCCACGCTTGCGGGGTTCCTTGGCCTGATCGCGTTCTTCGTCTGGTTCGCGCAGGTGCAGCTCGACCGGACCTTTGCCCGCTACGACATCCTGTTCGACAATGTCTCGGGCCTGTCGCAGGCCGCCGAGGTGCGGTTCAACGGGCTACTGGTCGGGCAGGTCCTGTCGATCGGGCTGGCGGGCGACGGCACGGGCCGGGTGCGCGTGTCGGTCGAGGTCGAGGCCGCGACACCCGTGCGCACCGATACCCGCGCGCAACTGCAGTCGCAGGGCGTCACCGGCGTGTCCTTCGTGGCGCTGACGGGGGGCACGACCGAACAGCCGCTCATGGCCGACGTGACCGACGGGGTGCCCGTGATCGTGGGCGACCGTAGCACGCTGGAAACGCTGGTCGAGGACGCGCCCGACCTTCTGGCCGAGGCGCGGCGGCTGATCGACGACGTGGGCAACTTCGTCAGCCCGGAAAACCAGGCGAACGTGACGGCGTTGCTTGCCAACCTCGCCAATGCCTCGGGCGAATTGGAACAGGCGCTGGCCGATTTCGGCACGGTGTCCGAGGCCTTTGCCACCGGCACTGAACAGATCACCGCCTTCACCGGAGAGCTGGAAACCCTGTCCGACAGCATGCAGGGCTCGCTCGCGAACCTCGACGCGACGCTGGACGTGGGCGCCCGCACGCTGGCCGAGGCCGAGCAGACCTTCGCCCGCGCGACCGCGACGCTGGGCACGGCCGAGGCCGTGATCGTCGGCATCGGCGAGGTCGTGGACATCGACGTGCCGCGGATCGTGGACCGGGCGGACCGCACGCTTGGTACGCTCGACGATGCCATCGCGGGCACGCAGGGCGACATCACCGCGACGCTGGCGCAGGTATCGGCGGCGGCCCAGGCGGGCACCGCGCGGCTGAATGACCTGCAGGCGACGATCACCGCGCTGAACGGCACGCTCGCGACCGCCGACACCGCGCTGGTCGCGGTCGAGGAAGCGGCGGTCGAGTTCGACACGCTGGTGACGACCGACGGCGCGGCTCTGGTGGCCGACGCCCGCGCGATGGTCGAGGCGGCGCGGCCCGCCTTCGATGCGCTGGCGCGCGTGGCGGAACAGGACGTGCCTGCCATCGTGGCGGATGTGCGCGCGGCGGTGGCGACGGCGAATACCGCGATTGCGGACGTGTCGGCGGATGTGCGCGGGTTCACCGGGCGGATGGAGCCGCTCGCAGGCAGCGCGGAAACCGCGCTCGCGACCGCGACCGAGACCTTTGCGGCGGCGACAGACGCGCTCGCGCGGCTGGACACGACGCTGGACGTGGCAGACCGGGCGCTGGACGCCGCCGACACCGCGATCCGCCGGGATGCGGGGCCGGCGCTGGCCGACGTGCGGGCCACGACGGCCGAGTTGCGCGCGACGATGGCGGCGCTGACCGCCGACCTGCCCGAGATTTCCGCGGGCGTGCGGGCGACGGTCGCCGACGCGCAGGCGCTGGTGGCCGACCTGCGCGGCACGGTGGCGACCGCTGCGCCGCCCCTGCGCGCCTTCGCCGAAACCGGACTGCCGCAGTTCACGCGGCTGGCGTCCGAGGGGCAGGCGCTGGTCGCGGCGCTTGATGCCTTGACGCGGCGGATCGCGGCGAACCCGTCGCGGTTCCTTCTGGGCACCGGCGTGCCCGAATACCGGCGGTGATCCCATGATGCGCGCAGTCCTGATCCTGATGCTTGCCGCCCTGCCCGCCTGCGGCACGCTGGGCGCGCTCAACGACGCGGCAGCGCCCCTGCCGACCTATGAACTCTCGCCGCGGGTGCCGGACCGGACGTTCCGCCCGCGCGGCGTCCTGCTGGTCGAGGCGGTGACGTCGCCCGCCTCGCTTGCCACCGACCGGATCGTGGTCCGGCCCGGCGGCGGCGCGGTCGCCACCCTGCCCGGCGCGCGCTGGTCGGACAGCGCGCCCGCCCAGATGCGGGCGCTCCTGGTGCGGTCGCTGGCCGCGACGGATGGCTTCGTGCTGGTCAGCGACGGGTCCGCCCCGGTGCCGCCCGACCTTCTGCTGCTCACCGACCTGACCGCGTTCGAGATCGTGGTCCGCGACGGCGCCCCCGTCGCCCGCGGCGCGGCGACCCTGACGCTGGTGCGTGACGCAGACCGCCGGGTGATCGCCCGGCGCGCCGCGGCGGCCGAGGTGGCGGCGGCTTCCACCGATCCCGCCGATGCCATCGCGGCGCTGGACGCCGTCACACAATCGCTGCTGTCCGACGCCATGACCTTCGTGATCGAGAACCGGTGATCCGATGACCCTGACCTGCTTCAAGGCCTATGACGTGCGGGGCCGGATCGGCCATGACCTTGATCCGGCCATCGCGGCCCGGATCGCCCGCGGCATCGTCGCCGTCCTGAAGCCCGCCCGCGTGGTGCTGGGCCGCGACGGGCGGGCGTCGTCCCCGGGGCTTGCCGCCGCCATGGCGCGGGCGTTCTCGGCGGCAGGCGTGGCGGTTGCCGACATCGGGCAGGCCGGGACCGAGGAGGTCTATTTCGCCACCGCCCATCTGGGTGCCGATGCAGGCGTCGAGGTGACGGCCAGCCACAATCCCATCGACTACAACGGGATGAAGATCGTGGGGCCGGGGTCGCGCCCGCTGTCGGATGACGAATTCGCCGCCGTGCGGGCGGCGGCCGAGGCGGATGCGGGCGTGGACGGTCCGGGGTCCGCGCCGGTGGACGCCGTGGACACGCGCGCGGCCTATGCGGCCCATGTGGCAGGGTTCGTCGATGCGGGGGCGCTGAAACCCCTGAAGCTGGTGGTCAACGCCGGGAACGGCGTGGCAGGCGCGGCCTTCGACGCGATCCTGGACGTGCTGGCGGCGCGGGGCGCGCGGCTGGACGTCACCCGCCTGCACCACGCGCCCGATGCGACGTTCCCGAACGGCATCCCCAATCCCCTGCTGCCCGAGAACCGCCCCGTGACGGCGGATGCCGTCCGTGCGGCAGGCGCCGACATGGGCGTGGCCTGGGACGGCGATTTCGACCGCTGCTTCCTGTTCGACGAGCGCGGTGGCTTCGTCGATGGCGAGCATGTGGTGGGCCTCTTGGCCGCCGCCATGCTGGCGCGCGACCCCGGGGCGGCCATCGTTCACGATCCGCGCGTGATGTGGAACACGCAGGCCGTCGTCGGCGCCGCGGGGGGCCGCGCCGTGGCGACCAAGACCGGCCACGCGCACCTGAAGCGCGCCATGCGGGACGCAGGCGCCGTCTATGGCGGCGAGATGAGCGCGCACCACTACTTCCGCGATTTCTTCTATTGCGACACGGGGATGGTGCCCTGGCTTCTGGTCGCCGCGCACATGTCGCAGACGGGCCAGCCCCTGTCGGCACTGGTGGACGGCATGCGCGCGGCCTTCCCGACCAGCGGCGAGCGGAACTACCGCGTGACGGACGCCGCGGCGATCCGCGACCGGGTGCTGGCGCATTTCACGCCTTCGGGGCCTGCCATCGACCGGCTGGACGGGCTGTCCATCGCATTCCCCGACTGGCGGCTGAACCTGCGGTCATCCTCCACCGAGCCGCTCCTCAGGCTCAACATCGAGACCCGGGGCGACCGGGCGCTGCTGGCCGAGAAGCTGGCCGAGGTCGAGGCGCTGATCGGGGCGTGACCCGTCAGAGCGGCCCGGCCTGCCAGAGCCGCACCTTGAGCCCGCCGTGATCGACGATGGGGCCGGGCTCGTGCCACGGCAACCCGGTCGCGCGGGCAAGGCCTGCGTCGGTGGTGATCAGCCCCACGCGCCAGCCCCGGAACCGCTGCATCAGCGTCGCCCCGAGTGCACCGTACAGCGCGAACAGCGGCTGACGCTCGCCGATGCGGTGGCCATAGGGCGGGTTCACGATCACCAGTCCCGGCGGGCCGTCGGGCCGGGTCAGGTCGCTGACGGCCGCACGGGTGAAGGTGGCGATGCCGCCGACCCCGGCGCGGTCGGCGTTCGCGATGGCCGACCGGATCGCGCCCGCGTCGCGGTCCGACCCGTGGAAGCGCAGGTCGGTGGTGGCGGGGGTGGTCGCCTGGTGCTCCGCCTCCCACGCAACCGCATCATGAGTTGCAAGCTGCTCGAACGCGAAGTCCCGCGCGCGGCCCGGGGGCAGGCCCAGCGCGGCCTCGGCCGCCTCGATGACGAAGCTGCCCGACCCGCACATGGGGTCCACGACCGGCCATTGCCCGCGATAGCCGCAGGCGCGCAAGAACAGCGCCGCCAACGTCTCGCGCATGGGGGCCTTGGCGGTCGCGGTCTTGGACCCGCGGCGGTGCAGCGCCTCGCCCGAGGTGTCCACCGACAGGGTGCACAGGTCATCCTCGATCCGCACCATCACCCGCATGCCGCCCTCGCCCGCCCCGGTGTCGATGGGCGCGCCCAGCGTCTCGGCAATGGCGCGGGCGACCCGCTGGGACGCGGCCCCTGCGTGGTAGACGCGGCTGGCGCGGCAGGTCGCCTCGACCGCCACGGGCACGTCAGGGCGCAAGGTGGCAGCCCAGTCCACCTTGCGCGCCCGCTTGTCGAGTTGCGCGAGGTGCATCGCCCGGAACGACGCGATCCGCGCCAGCACCCGGCCCGTGCCCCGCACGGTCAGGTTCGCGCGGCGCACCGTCGCCCAGTCGCCCGGCAATGTGACGCCCCCGGGCACGGCGGCGGCGCCGGGGAAGCCCAGCGCCTGCACCTCGTCCAACAGGACCGGTTCAAGGCCGGGGGGCGCGGTCAGGAAGATCTCGAACGGGTCGGCCATGGCTGCCCCTTAGCGCGGGCGCGCGCCGGGGGCGAGGGCCGGCGGGGGCTCCGCCCCCGCACCCCCGGGGTATTTGGACAAGGATGAAGTGGAAAGGCCGGGGCGCAGCTTTCGGCGGTGTCAGAAGGTGAGGGTCTCCAGCACCTCAGGCGTGCGCACGTCCACGCCGGGCAGACCCGCGCGCAGGGGCGCGGCGGATTGGGCCAGCAGCGGGAAGGTGCGGTAGTGGCAGGGGATGACGGTGCGGAAGGCGAAGTAGCGTCGCGCGGCCCAGGCGGCGCGGTCCATGTCCATGGTGAAGTGGCCGCCACAGGCAAGAATCCCGATGTCGGGGCGGTGGTATTCCCCCATCCAGGCCATGTCGGCCATGATGTCGGTATCGCCCGAGACATAGATCGTGTGCCCGTCGCCCGCGATCATGTAGCCCGCCTCGGACCCCGCGGCAGCGCCGCCGAGGGACGAGGAGTGGACCGCGTTCACCATGGTGACCCTTGCCCCGGCAAGGTCCACCGTGCCGCCCTTGTTGAAGCCCACGGGGTCCGTCGCGCCCTGCCCGGCCAGCGCCTGCACCAGGTCGTACTGTCCGACGAGGGTCGCGCCCGTCTCCCCTGCGATGGCCAGCGCGTTGCCCGCGTGGTCGCCGTGGCCGTGGGTCAAGAGGATGTGGGTCGCACCTGCCACGGCGTCCGCACGGCGTGCCTCGGGGAAGGACGGGTTGCCCGACAGCCAGGGGTCGATCAGCAGGACCGCGCGTTCGATCTCGATCCGGAAGCCGGAATGGCCGAGCCAGGTGATTTTCATGGGCGCCTCCCTACCTGTGGGACAGGATAACGGCGGGGCGCGGGCGATCAATGGATCAGGCGACATGGACCCGGGCGATCGACGCCTATTGCGAGCGGACGGGGCCGGAGTTCTGGTCCGAACCCGTGAACGCGGTAACGAATGCCGCGTTCCTGATCGCGGCTCTCGTGATGTGGGGCCGGGTCCGGGGCGCGGGCCTGCCGCTCGCGACCTTCCTCTGCGCGGTGCTGTTCGTCATCGGGGTGGGCAGCTTCCTGTTCCACACCTTTGCCACCCGCTGGGCGGCGCTGGCCGACACCCTGCCGATCCTGATCTTCATCCTTGCCTATGTCTTCGTCGCGAACCTGCACTACTGGCGCTGGCCCTGGTGGGGTGCGGCGCTGGGCACGCTGGCGTTCTTCCCTTACGCGGCCTTGGCGATGCCCCTGTTCGACGCGCTGCCGTTCTTCGCGACCTCGTCGTTCTACTGGCCGGTGCCGGTCCTGATCCTGACCTACGCCGCGCTCCTCCGCCGCCGTCACCCGGACACGGCGCGCGGCCTTGCCATCGGTGCGGCCATCCTGATCGCCTCGCTCGTGTTCCGCACGCTGGACGAGCCCGTCTGCGGGCGCTGGCCCCTGGGCACCCATTTCGTCTGGCACGTGCTGAACGGCGTGATGCTCGGCTGGATGATCGAGGTGTACCGCCGCCACATGGCCGCCGCCCGCCCGTCCTGAGGCGCCCCTGCCACTTCATCCTGTCCCAAATATCCCACGGGGGTGCGGGGGTGTGAAACCCCCGCCTCTTGCCGGGGGCGTGCGGTTTGGCTAACTGCCTCCGGCATCCAAGAGGCGCCCATGACCATCGACACCGACACCGCGCGCAAGGTGGCGCATCTGGCCCGCATCCGGGTGGCCGAGGCCGACCTGCCCGCGCTCGCGGGCGAGTTCAACGCGATCCTCGGCTTCATCGCCCAGCTTGACGAGGTGGACGTGACCGGCGTCGAGCCGATGGTCAGCGTCACGCCGATGACCCTGAAACTGCGCGCCGACACGGTGACCGAGGGCGGCCAGCCCGCCCGCGTCCTGTCGAACGCGCCGGATGCGCGCGAGGGGTTCTTTGCCGTGCCGAAGGTGGTGGAATGACGCTGAACACGCTCACCATCGCGGCCGCGCGGGACGGGCTGCGCGCAGGCGAGTTCACCGCCGCCGAACTGACCGACGCCTGCCTGTCGGCCGTTGACGCCGCGCGCGCCCTGAACGCGGTCGTCCATCCGACGCCCGACCTTGCCCGCGCCCAGGCCGCCGCCGCCGATGCGCGGCTGAAGGCGGGCGATGCGCCCGACCTTTGCGGCATCCCGCTGGGCATCAAGGACCTGTTCTGCACCGAAGGCGTGCCGTCGCAGGCGGCCTCGAACATCCTGACGGGGTTCCGGCCGGAGTACGAAAGCACCGTCACGCGGCAGCTGTTCGACGCCGGTGCCGTCATGGTCGGCAAGCTGAACATGGACGAATTCGCCATGGGGTCCTCGAACGAGACCTCGGCCTATGGCAACGTCGTCAGCCCCTGGCGGCGCGGCAACGACACCACGGCGCTGACCCCCGGCGGATCGTCGGGCGGGTCGGCGGCGGCGGTGTCGGCCGACCTGTGCCTGGCCGCGACCGGCACCGACACCGGCGGGTCGATCCGCCAGCCCGCGGCCTTCACCGGGATCGTGGGCCTCAAGCCCACCTACGGGCGCTGTTCCCGCTGGGGGATCATCGCGTTCGCCTCCAGCCTCGACCAGGCCGGTCCGATGGCCAAGACCGTGCGCGACACCGCGATCCTGATGCGCGCGATGGCGGGGCACGACCCCCGGGATTCCACCAGCGCCGACATCCCCGTGCCGGACTACGAATCCATGCTGACCGGCGACATCCGCGGCAGGGTCATCGGCATCCCCCGCGAATACCGCATGGACGGGATGCCCGCCGAGATCGAGGCGCTGTGGGCCGAGGGCCGCCGGATGCTGGCCGACGCAGGCGCGGTGATCCGCGACATCAGCCTGCCGCACACGAAGTATGCGCTCCCCGCCTATTACGTCATCGCGCCGGCGGAAGCGTCGTCCAACCTCGCGCGCTACGATGGCGTCCGCTACGGCCACCGCGCCGCCCTGTCGCAGGGCGACGGGATCGTGGACCTGTACGAAAAGACCCGGGCCGAGGGCTTCGGTCCCGAGGTGCGCCGCCGCATCATGGTCGGGACCTATGTGCTGTCGGCGGGGTTCTATGACGCCTTCTACAACCGCGCGCGCAAGGTCCGGACGCTGATCAAGCGCGACTTCGAGACCGTGTTCGCCGAGGGCGTCGATGCGATCCTGACGCCCGCGACACCGTCCGCGGCCTTCGGTCTGGGCGAGATGGCCTCGGCCGACCCGGTGCAGATGTACCTGAACGACGTGTTCACGGTGACGGTGAACCTGGCGGGCCTGCCCGGCATCAGCGTGCCTGCGGGGCTCGACCCGCAGGGTCTGCCGCTCGGGTTGCAGCTGATCGGGCGGCCCTGGGCCGAGGGCGAGTTGCTGAACACCGCCCATGCACTGGAACGTGCGGCGGGCTTCGTGGCCAAGCCCGCGCGGTGGTGGTAGGGTGTTGCGCATGAACAGGATCACGCTTCTGGCGGGGGTCGCCGCCGCAACGCTGGCGGCCTGCGCGCCGCAGGTGCCCAACAGCGGCCCCGGTGTCGGGTTCGGCGACTACCAGGACTATTCGGCCAGCCGCGAGGCGCAGTTGCGCGGACCGGGTGGCATCGTGCCGGGGCCCGCGATCTCGGGCGAGCGTCCGGGGTCGGACAGCGCGGCGGTTGCCGCCGACACGCTGGCCGCACTGGGCGTGCAGCCGCAGGGCCAGCCGCCGTCGCGGACCGTTCCCACCGGCACCGGCCCCACGCCCATCGAGCGCAGCGCGGCCGGATCGGCCGGGGTGTCGGGGGCGGCGGGGGCAACGGGCGCGGCGGGAGCAACCCCGGTCGTGCCGGCGAACCCGGGCATCTCGGACGAGCAGGACTTTGCCGCCGTGTCCGCGCGCGAGACCATCGAAAGCGACCGCGAGCGCATGGCCCGCCAGCGCGCCGCGATGGAACAGGTCGCGCCCGAGCCGGTGCCGACCGGATCGTCGGGCAGCGAGAACATCGTCGCCTATGCGCTGGCCACCAGCCATGCCGTGGGCCAGCAGCAGTATCGCCGCGTCAACATCTTCGGTGAGGGCCGGTATCTGGCGGCCTGCGGGCGCTATGCCTCGCCCGACCTGGCGCAGGAGGCGTTCCTGTCGCGCGGCGGCCCGGAACGCGACCCCGGCGGTCTGGATCCCGACGGCGACGGCTTCGCCTGCTTCTGGGACCCCGCGCCCTTCCGCGCGGCCCGGCTGGCGGGGGGCGGCTGACCGCGCCCCTGCCAGCGCACCGCCACGCGCCCTCGCCCAACCACGGGCCGCGGCGGGGCGGCGTCCGGCCGCATCTGGTCGTCCTGCACTATACCGCGATCCCGACAGCGCCCGAGGCGCTGGCGCGCCTGTGCGACCCGGCGGCGGAAGTCTCGTGCCACTGGCTGATCGACCGCGACGGCACGCTCTGGTCGCTGGTGGACGAGACCGAACGCGCCTGGCACGCGGGCGCGGGCGCCTGGGGCGGGTGCAGCGACGTGAACTCGGCCTCCATCGGGGTGGAACTGGTGAACACCGGGGCCGAACCCTTCCCCGCGCCGCAGATGGCCGCGCTGGCGGGGCTTCTGGCGGGCCTCCTGTCCCGCTGGGCGATCCCCGCGCGGGGCGTGATCGCCCATTCCGACATGGCGCCCGAGCGCAAGTCCGACCCCGGGCGGCGGTTCGACTGGCGCAGGCTGGCGCTGGGAGGGCTGGCGGTCTGGGACCCGGGGGACGGGGCGGACGGCGATGGCGATGTTGTGCTGGCCCGGTCGCTGGCCACCATCGGCTATCCCGAGGCCGCGCCCGACGTGGCGCTTTCCGCCTTCCGCAGCCGCTTCCGCCCCGGGGCCGAGGGGCCCGAGGCGCCCGAGGACAGGGCCCTGGCCGCGCGCCTCGCGCGGGCGCATCCGGCGGCCTAGGGGACCCGGGGCCTTTCCGCCGCCCCCGGCCCGCCCTAC
Source organism: Rhodobacteraceae bacterium UBA996 (assembly GCA_002291955.1). Classification (GTDB taxonomy): domain Bacteria; phylum Pseudomonadota; class Alphaproteobacteria; order Rhodobacterales; family Rhodobacteraceae; genus UBA996. The sequence goes on from DBBA01000285.1 coordinate 15,816, forward strand.
TGTCGCACGCATGGCAACGCCCCTTCTCCAGCCGACCGACCGCGGCCTGTGGTGCGCGGATGGCGATTTCTTCATCGACCCCTGGCGCCCGGTGGACCGCGCGGTCATCACCCACGGCCATTCCGACCACGCGCGGCCCGGCCACGGCGCGTATCTGACGACCGACGCGGCCCTGCCGGTGATCCGGCGGCGGCTGGGCGCGTTGCAGGCCGATACCCTGCCCTATGGGCGCACGGTCACGATGGGCGGCGTGACCGTCAGCTTCCACCCCGCAGGCCACGTTCCCGGGTCGGCCCAGGTGCGCGTGGAACGCGGCGGCGAGGTCTGGGTGGTGACGGGCGACTACAAGACCACGCCCGACCGTCTGTCCGAACCGTGGGAACCGGTGGCATGCAACACGCTGGTGACCGAATGCACCTTCGGCCTGCCCGTGTTCGCGTGGGAGGATGAGGCCGCCATCGCCGCCCAGATCAACGGCTGGTGGGCGCAGGCCGCCGACGAGGGCCGCGTGGCGATGCTCGGCGTCTATGCGCTGGGCAAGGCGCAGCGTGTGATGACGCTGCTCGATCCCGACATCGGCCCGATCCTGACCCACGGCGCGGTCGAGGAGATGACGGCCATCCTGCGCGCACAAGGGTACGCCCTGCCCGCCACCACCCGCGTGACGCCCGACCTGCCGAAGGCCGCACTGGCCCGCGCGCTGGTCCTCGCCCCACCCTCCGCGCTCGGCTCCGCCTGGGCGCGGCGGTTCGGCGCGGTCACGGATGGCTACGCGTCGGGCTGGATGCGCCTGCGCGGCGTGCGCCGCCGCCGCGCTGCCGACCGCGGCTTCGTGCTGTCCGACCACGCCGACTGGCCCGGCCTGAACGCCGCTGTCCGCGCCACCGGGGCCACGCGGGTGCTCGCCACGCATGGCTACACCGCCGCCTTCAGCCGCTGGCTGGCCGAGCAGGGCTACGAGACGGGCGTCGTCGCCACCGCCTGGGAGGGCGAGGCGCTGGACCGCGCCCCCGATCCGTCCGACGCGGTGACGGAATGAAGCGCTTCGCCGACCTCTACGCCCGGCTCGACGAGACGACGTCCACCAGCCGCAAGGTGGCCGCACTCGCCGACTACTTCCGCGACGCCCCCGATCAGGACCGCGTCTGGACCATCGCGCTGTTGTCCGGGCGGCGCCCGAAGCGGACCGTCACCGCCACGCGGCTGGCCGAATGGGCCGCCGCGCGCGCGGGCATCCCGATGTGGCTGTTCACCGACAGCTACGCCGCGACCGGCGATCTGGCGGAAACCATCGCCCTGATCCTGCCCCCCGGGCCTGGCGGCGATGACCGGGGCCTGTCGGACTGGATCGACACCGTGCGCGCGCTGGCCGTGGCCGATGACGCGGGCAAGCAGGCGGGCGTGCAGGCCGCCTGGGACGTGCTGGCCGACCGGGAACGGATGCTGTTCAACAAGCTTCTCACCGGGGGCCTGCGCGTCGGCGTGTCGCAAAAGCTGATGACCCGCGCGCTGGCGCAGGCGACGGGCCTGGCCGAGGCCGACCTTGCCCACCGCCTGATGGGCGACTGGGACCCCGCGCGGGCAACATGGGCGGGGCTTGTCCTCGCCCCCGACCCCGGCGCCGACCTGTCGCGGCCCTATCCCTTTGCGCTGGCGTACCAGCTCGACGATCCGCCGGAGAGCCTCGGCGATCCCGCCGACTGGGCGACGGAGTGGAAATGGGACGGCATCCGCGGCCAGATCGTCCTGCGCGGCGGTGACTGGCACCTGTGGTCGCGGGGGGAAGAGGTGATGACCGACCGCTTCCCCGAATTCGCGCGGCTGGCGGATTACCTGCCCCCGGGCACCGTGATCGACGGCGAGGTGCTGGCCTGGGACCGGGCCGCGGATGCGCCCCAGCCCTTTGCCGCGCTGCAACCGCGGATCGGGCGCAAATCGGTCCCGAAGAAACTGCTGGCGGACGCTCCCGCCCGGATGCTGGCCTATGACCTTCTGGAATGGGGTGGGCAGGACATCCGTGCCCGCCCCTTCGCCGACCGCCGCGCGGCGCTGGAGGCCGCAGTGGCGGCCCTGCCCCCGGCCGCCCCCATGGGCCTGTCGCCACTGGTGACCGCGCCCGACTGGGCGGGCATCGCGGCGGCCCGGGACCAGTCCCGCGACCGGGGCGCCGAAGGGCTGATGCTGAAGCGCCACGCCTCGCCCTACGGCGTGGGACGCAAGCGCGGCGACTGGTGGAAGTGGAAGGTCGATCCCTTCACCGTGGACGCGGTGATGGTCTATGCGCAGGCCGGCCACGGACGGCGCGCGACGCTCTATACCGACTTCACCTTTGCCGTCTGGGACGACTCAGGGGGACTTGTGCCCTTCGCCAAGGCATATTCCGGCCTGACCGACGCCGAATTCGCCGAGATCACCGCCTGGGTCCGCAAGAACACCACCGACCGCTTCGGCCCGGTGCGCGCGGTGCGCCCCGAGATGGTGTTCGAACTGGCGTTCGAGGGGATCCAGCACAGCCCGCGCCACAAGTCCGGGATCGCGCTGCGCTTCCCCCGCATGGTGCGCTGGCGCCGCGACAAGCCCGCGGCCGAGGCGGACCGGCTAGAGACGCTGCGCGCGCTGCTGGCCAAGGGATAGAGGAGGGGCGCTGCCCCTCCGCCGGGGCGGGGCCCCGGCTCCTCCCCGGGATATTTGGAGCGCCTCGAAGGCAGGTCGTCCTTTCTGCCTTCGAGGCGCCGAAAATATCCTCGGGGGTATGCCGACGGTTCCGCCACCGGTCCGAGGGACCGGCGGCATGGGGGGCAGACAGCCCCCTGCCTTCGCCCCCAGTCAGCGCGCCTTGAACAGGCTGCCGAGGATGCCGCGCACGATGCGGCGGCCGGTGGTGCCGGTCAGTTCCTTGACCACGACCTTCGCGACGGTCTCGGTCATGCTGGCGGGTTCGCGCGGGCTGCGGCGGGGCGTGGTGCTGCGTTCGGGAGGCTGGTAGCGGCGGGTGTTGCGGAACTCCTGTTCCTCGGCCGCGGCGCGCGCCGTCTCGGCCTCGGCCCGGGCGGCGGCCTCGGCGGCTTCGGCCGCGCGGGCGGCCAGGCGTTCGTGGGCACTGTCGCGGTCCACCGCGGTGTCGTACTTGCCCGCCACGGGGGAGGACGCGATGCGCGCCGCGCGTGCGGCCGCCTCGATCGGCCCGAGGCGCGAGGATGGCGGGCGGACCAGCGTGCGTTCGGCCACACCCGGCGCGCCCTTGGCATCGAGGAACGACGTCACCGCTTCCCCGGTGCCGACCTCGCGGATCGCGGTCGCGGTGTCGAAGGCGGGGTTCGGGCGATAGGTCTGGGCGGCGCGGGTCAGGTCCTTCTGGTCCTTGGGGGTGAAGGCGCGCAGCGCGTGCTGCACGCGGTTGCCCAGCTGCCCCAGCACCGAATCGGGCACGTCCGCGGGGTTCTGGGTGACGAAATACACCCCCACCCCCTTGGACCGGATCAGGCGGGCCACCTGTTCCACCTTGTCCACCAGCGCCTTCGGCGCATCGTCGAACAGAAGGTGCGCCTCGTCAAAGAAGAACACGAGGCGCGGCTTGTCGGGATCGCCCACCTCGGGCAGCGCCTCGAACAGTTCCGACAGGAGCCACAACAGGAACGTCGCATAGAGCCTGGGCGACTGCATCAGCCGGTCGGCCGCAAGGATCGAGATCATGCCGCGCCCGTCGGTGTCCGTGCGCATCAGGTCCGACAGCTCCAGCGCCGGTTCCCCGAACAGCTGCGCGCCCCCTTGCGTTTCCAGCACCAGAAGCGCGCGCTGGATCGCCCCGACCGACGCGGGCGCAATGTTGCCGTAGCGCAAGGACAGCGTCTTTGCGTTCTCGCCCGTCCAGACCAGCATCGCCTGCAGGTCCTTCAGGTCCAGAAGCGGCAGTCCTTCCTCGTCGGCGGCACGGAAGGCGATGTTCAGCACGCCTTCCTGCGCGTCGGTCAGGTCCATCAGCCGCGACAAGAGAAGCGGCCCCATCTCGGACACGGTGGTGCGCACCGGGTGGCCCTGCTGGCCGAAGATGTCCCAGAACAGGACCGGATAGCCGCGATAGGCGTAGTCCGCGTAGCAGATGGTCGCGGCGCGCTTCTGGAACGGCTCGTGCAGCTTGTGGGTCGGCGACCCGGGTTCGGACAGCCCCGACAGATCGCCCTTCACGTCCGACAGGATCACCGGCACGCCCGCATCCGAGAACCCCTCGGCCAGGATCTGCAGCGTCACCGTCTTGCCCGTGCCGGTCGCCCCCGCGACCAGCCCGTGGCGGTTCGCCGCGCGCAGAAGCAGGTCCTGCGCCACGGCGTAGCCCGCGCCGCCGCCCCCCACGAAGATCCGGTCGCCCGCTGTCATCATCCCTGCCCCTTCACTATTCGCGCGGCGCGACAATACAGGGTTAACCTTTGCGTGCCAGTCTGTGCGGGCGAACTGTGCGCCCGTCGTCCGGTTCGCTGACTTCCTCCCTGTCAGACTGGCCGCGCCGCACTCCGGCGCGGCTTTTTTCTGCCGCCGCCCTGCCGCCGCC
>DBBA01000285.1:20687-28416 GCA_002291955.1 Rhodobacteraceae bacterium UBA996
CCCTGCCGCCGCCCTGCCGCCGGGTGCCTGCGCGGTGTCACAAAGAATCCATGTTGACGGACCGGTGCAGACTTCGTAGCGTCCGCCACATCATAAGTCGGCCGGTCCGACAGGGAGCAAGGAACAACGTGGAAGGGGCCGGAAACGGCCCCTTTTTCCTTGTCCGGGGGTCCCCTGGGCCGGACGCGCGCAAGCGCGCGCCCCCGTGGACCGGGAAGGCCTGACAGCCTGCCCCGCGCGTGCTAGAGCGCGGCCCGAGCAGACCCACAGCAATAGGCTTCGACCCATGATCCGTTTCCACGCACTTGCCGCGATCGCGCTTGCCATCCTGCCCGTTGCGGCCCTGGCCCAGGACACAGCCCCTGCCACTGACGCCCCTGCCGCCGACGCCCCCGCCGCCGATACGGTCGCCCCGCCCGCCGCGGACCTGTCGCTGGGCGAGGAGGTCAATGCCGAGCCGCAGGTGGGCGACACCTATGTGGCCGACACGCAGGGCGACTGGGAGGTGCGCTGCGTGCGGACCGAGGATGGCAAGGACCCCTGCCAGCTGTATCAGCTTCTGCAGGACCAGAACGGCAACTCGGTCGCCGAGATCGGCATGTTCGCCCTGCCCGAGGGGCAGCAGGCCGCGGCGGGCGCCACCATCATCACGCCGCTGGAAACGCTGCTGATGCAGCAGGTCACCATCGCCGTCGATGGCGGCACGGCCAAGCGCTATCCCTTCACCTTCTGCAGCCAGATCGGGTGCTTCGCGCGCGTGGGCTTCACCGCGGATGAAGTCGCGGCGTTCAAGCGCGGCAACGAGGCGACGCTGACGATCTTCCCCGCGGCGGCGCCCGACCAGCCGGTCAACCTGACGATCTCGCTGTCGGGCTTCACCGCGGGCTATGACGCGGTGGCCGCGGCCAACGCCGACAACGAGTGACCGGCACGGCGCGCACCCGGCCGCGGGTGCGCGTCAGACCGCCTTCAGCGCGATGACCGCGTTCAGCCCGCCAAAGGCGAACGCGTTCGACAGGCAGGCGGTCACCCTGGCCTCGCGTGCCACGTTCGGGACCACGTCCAGCGCGCATTCGGGATCGGGTTCCTCGTAGCCGATGGTGGGCGCGATCACGCCCTCGCGCAGCGCCATCATGCAGGCCAGAAGCTCGACCGCGCCGGTGCCGCCGATCAGGTGCCCGTGCATCGACTTGGTGGACGAGATCATCAGCCGGTCGGCATGCGGCCCGAAGGCATGGGCCACCGCCGCGCATTCGGTCTTGTCGTTTGCCGCGGTGCCGGTCCCGTGGGCGTTGATGTAGCCGATATCCTCGCGGTTCAGGCGGGCATCGCGCAGCGCCCCGGTCATCGCGCGTTCCGCCCCCTGGGCCGACGGCATCACGATGTCGGACGCATCCGAGGTCATGCAGAACCCCGCCACCTCGGCCAGGATGTCGGCGCCCCGGGCGCGGGCGTGGTCATAATCCTCGAACACGAAGACCCCTGCCCCTTCGCCCTGCACCATGCCGTTGCGGTTGGCGCTGAACGGGCGGCAGGCGTCCTTGGACATCACCCGCAGCCCCTCCCACGCCTTGACCCCGCCAAAGCACAGCATCGATTCCGACCCACCCGTGATCATCACCGGCGCCAGCCCCGACCGCACCATCCAGAACGCCTGCCCCATGGCGTGATTGGATGACGCGCAGGCGGTGGCGACCGTGAAGGTCGGGCCGTTCAGACCGTATTCCATGCTGACATGGCTTGCGGCCGCGTTGTTCATCAGCTTCGGCACGACGAAGGGGTGAACGCGGTTCTTCCCCTCCTCGTAGACGGCGCGATAGTTCTCGTCCCAGGTGTTCACCCCGCCCCCGGCGGTGCCCAGCACCACGCCCGAGGTCAGCGCGAGTTCGCCCGAGAAGGTCAGGCCGGACTGCGCGACCGCCTCCTTCGCCGCAAGCAGCGTGAACTGGGTAAAGCGGTCGTACAGCACGATCTGCTGTCGGTTGAACTGCGCCTCGGGCTCGTAGCCCTTGACCTGCCCGCCGATGCGGATCGACAGGCGGTCCACGTCGCGGATGTCCAGCTCGCCGATGCCGCAGCGCCCCTCGCGCATGGCCGCCAGCGTGGCGGGCACGTTGTGGCCCAGCGCGTTGATCGTGCCTGCCCCGGTGATGACGACGCGGCGCACCGCCTAGCCCTTCTGCTGGGCGACCAGCGCCGCGACCGCACGGGCGATGGCCGCGACCGACGAGATGTCGAAATCCGACTTCTCGGGTTCGTTGGCGTTGAACGGCACCTGGATGTCGAACGCCTCTTCGATGACAAAGATCGATTCCACCAGGCCCAGGCTGTCGATGCCCAGGCTTTCGAGCGTGGCGTCGGGCGTCACCTCGGCCGGGTCGATCAGGGCCTGTTCGGCAATGATGCGGATGACGCGGTCCTGCACGCTGTCTGACATGGTCGCCCCCAACCTGTGGTCCCGCGGGCGGTCTAGTCGGTCGCACCGCCCTTGGAAATGGCCTTTCGCAGGGCCTCGACCTGCGCGAAAAGCCGCGGCAGCCGGCGGATGGCCTTGTAGCTTTCGACCTCGGCCGTCATCTTCTGTGCGGGGTAGCCCAGCACCACGCGGCCCGCGGGTACGTTCGACATGATCTTGGTGCCGCCGCCCGCGATCACGTTGTCGCCGACAAAGATGTTGTCGGCCACGCCCGCCTGGCCGCCCAGCACCACGTTGTTGCCGACGACCGCGCTGCCCGCGACGCCGACCATGCCGCACAACAGGCCGTCGCGCCCGATGATCGCGTTGTGGCCGACGTGGACAAAGTTGTCGAGCTTGCAGCGGTCGCCCACGCGGGTGGCCCGGATGGTCCCCGCATCGACCGCGCTGCAGGCGCCGATCTCGACATCGTCGCCGATCCAGACCCCGCCCAGCGAGTGTATCTTCATCCAGGGTTGCGACAGGCTGTCACCGGCCTCGCCCAGCGTCTCGCGCACGGCTTCAACGCCCGATTTCTCGGGCGTGACGAAGCTGAACCCGTCGGCGCCCAGCACGGCATTGGGGTGGATCAGCACCCGGTCGCCCAGCCGCACGCCGGGTTGCAGGCGGACGCCCGCGTGCAGGGTGGCGTCCGCGCCGATGACGACCCCCGCGCCGATGGTGACATGGGACGCGATCCGCGCGCGCGGGCCAATGACGGCGCCCGCCCCGATCACGGCAAAGGGGCCGACGCTTGTGCCCTCGCCGAGCCCGGCCGAGGCATCGACCACCGCCATGGGATGCACCCCCGCGGGCCAGTCGGCGCCTGCGTCGAACAGCCGGGTGATGCCCGCCATCGCCACCCGCGGCCGCGGCACCAGGATCGCCGCCGCCAGCCCCAGCGCCTGCCAGTCGGCGCCATCCCACAGGATCGCCGCGCGCGCCCGGCCCTGTGGCAACTTCTCGGCATAGGCGGGGGCCATCGCCACGGCCAGATCGGCGGGCCCGGCATCCTGCGGTTCGGCCGGACGGTCCACCGCCAGCCGCACCTCGCCCTCGGCCCGCACACCCAGCGCGGCCGCGATCTCGGCGATGGTATGGGGCATGGCGGCCTCCCTCGTCGGGCGCGGACGTGCCGCCGACGCCCCCGGGGATTACCCCTGAACGCCCGGCAGTTCCACCCCGGCCTCGGCCAGCGCCTGCCACAGGCGCGCATCGCGGCCATAGATGTCGCGGCGGTGGTGCAGCGCGCCCTTGGGGTCGGTGAACGACGTCCGGTAGTCCAGATGCACCGGGATGCGCCGGGTCAGGTCGATCTGCGTCTCGCGGCGGCTGTCCAGCGTCGTCTGGAACAGGCTCTCCGGGTCATCCGACTGCAACGCCAGCAGCGCGCGCGCGAAATCGCGCGGATCGGCCAGCCGGATGCAGCCCGACGAATAGGCGCGCGCCTCGCGATCGAACAGGTGCTTGTCGGGCGTGTCGTGCAGGTAGATGTTCCACGGGTTGGGGAACATGAACTTCACCACGCCCAGCGCGTTGCCGGGGCCGGGCGGCTGCTTGATGTCGAAGGGGAAATTCCCCGCCGAATACTGCGTGAAGTCGGCGGTCGCGCGGTCCACCACCTGCCCGCGGGCATCGGTGATGCGCAGGTAGCCGTTCGCGCCCGGATTGCGCTGGAGCCGCGGCAGATAGTCGTTGACGGCGATCGACCGCGGCACGTGCCAGGTCGGGTTGACCACCATGTGCTCCATCACGTCCGAGAATTCGGGCGTGCGCCGCCCCTCCTCGTTGCGGCCGACGACCGACTTCGTCTCGAACACCACGCGGCCCTGGTAGAACATCTGCGTGCGGAAACTGGGGATGTTGACCCAGATGTGCCGCTCGCCGCGGTCGTAGTTCATCCAGCGCTCGCGCTCCATCGCGACCAGCACGGACTTCAGCCGGTCCTCGGCCGACACGTTGATCTCGGCCAGCGTCGCCTCGCCCGCCACGCCGTCGGCGGTCAGGCCGTTCCGCACCTGCACCTCCTGGACGGCGGCCGTGATCGCCGCGTCATAGGTCGCGGTGGGCGACGGCGCCATCAGCCCCATCGCCACCAGCCGGTTGCGCAGCGCCACGACCGCGGGGCCGGTGTCGCCGGGCTGCAACCGCTCGGCCTCGACCCGCGGACCCCAGCCGCCGCGCAGCACGGTCGCTTCCAGGTCCATACGCGCGCGCATCAGCCGGACATACTCGCCCGACCGCGGCGGCAGCGACCGGATATAGGCATCGGCCGACGCCGCATCGGCCAGCCCCTGCAGGATCGCCCCCGGATCGCGGCGCTGCAGGTCGCGCTTGATGTCGGGGATGATGGCGCCGGGGTCCAGGATGCCGGACTGCACGTCATGGGCGTAAGCCAGGAACAGCGCGGTCAGGTCGGCCTCGAGCCGGCCGAGGTCGCGTTCCGACAGGGTGCCGGTCAGCCGCGCGCGCAAGGCTTCGGGGTCAAAGGCCGCGTCGGGCAGCCCGTGCAGGTGCACGTCCTCGAACGCGCGGACCAGCGCCGCCAGCCGCGCCTGCGCCGCGGGCGAGCCGTCGGTCCACAGGGGCGCATAGTCCCGCGCCCGGTAGAACGCCCCCACCGCGGGATCGGCGCTGGCCCCTTCGGCCAGACCCAGGCGGAACGGCTGGAAATCGGCCTGCGCGGGCAGCGCGGTGCCCCCGACCGCGGCCGCAAGCAGCGCGGCGGACAGGACGGCGATAGTGCGCAGGCGCATGGCAGGCTCCCCTTGCGGACGGATGCGCCAAAGGGTGCCGTGCCCGCGCCCTGCGGGCAAGGGACGGCACCGCGCGGTGCCGCACCCCCGGGCCCGCCCGGCCCCGCTGTTGCACCAAAGCCACGAATCGCATGATTCGCGACCGACTCGCCCAAAGCGCGATTCAGGCAACTTTTTGCCGACAACGGGGCGTCGGGGGGATTTCGGGCAACGAGGCCGTTGGAAAGCACGAATCATTGTGACACAACTTGGTGCGGGATCGGGGGTGGCAGCATTCAGGCGCGGACAACGCGCCGACCGAGCAGACGACGGGACAGACGATCATGCAGGACAACCGTTCCACCGGACTTACGCGGCGCGCGCTCTTGTCGGTCTTCGCGGCGACCACAGTCGTTGCGGCGCCCTCCATGTCAAACGCCTTCGGATTCCTGCGCGGTGCGGGCGACATCCGCCGCATCCGCATGTATTCGGGCCGCACCGGCGAAAGCATCGACACGATCTACTGGATCGAGGGCGACTACATCCCCGAGGCGATGGCCGAGGTCGAGCATTTCATGCGCGACTGGCGGAACGGCCGGAAACACACGGTGGATGCCCGCGCCATCGACATCATGGCCGCGGCGCACAACCTGATGGACGCGGGCGAGCCCTATATGATGCTGTCGGGCTACCGCAGCCCGGAAACCAACGCCGCCCTGCGGTCGCGCTCGCGCGGGGTCGCGCGGAACTCGCTCCACATGCAGGGCCAGGCGGCCGACCTGCGGATGCAGTCGCGCAGCGTCAGCCAGATGGCCCGCGCGGCATCGGCCTGCAACGCGGGCGGGGTCGGCATCTATTCCCGGTCGAACTTCGTCCACATGGACTGCGGCCCGGTCCGCACCTGGGGCCGCTAGGGGTCAGACCCGGCCCCGGACCAGGGCGGCGGCCAGCCGCACGCGCTTGGCAAATTCCGACATTGCCAGCCCGTCCCGTTCGACCCGCCCCGGGTCGGTGATGACCCGCGCCAGCACCGCACGCGCCTGCCAGTGCGCCAGACAGGCCGCCCGCGCCGCGCCATCGGGCCGCGCAGCGCGCAAGCCTGCCAGCGTATCGCGCGCCAGTGCGCCCGGATCGGTGCCGGGCGGCAGCGGATCGCGCCCCGCCGCGCGCAGGGCGGGCACCGCGGCCAGATAGCGCGCAAGGCCCCCGGCCCGACCGACCGCCCGCACGGCGCCCTCAGTCCCCGACCCCAGCGCGCGCGCGGCCACCCATGCGGGCGTCGCCGCCGTCGCCTCGACATAGGCCATCAGGCCCGCCGCCCCCGGGAACGGATCACGCGCGATGTCCCACTTGCGCGCCGCGACGCTGGCATCCAGCAGCCGCGCGCCCGTGGCATCCAGTACCGCGGCCAGCGGCGTCGCGACCTCGTGCCGGCGCACCGGGCGGCCTTCGGCGATCTCGTCCAGTGCGTCACGCCACCATTGCAGCCGCATCTCGGCGATCAGGGGTTCCGCCGTCAGGTAGGGCGCCCGCGCGATTTCCAGCGCAAAGGCGTGCAGCGGAAACAGCACCGCCCGCGCAGCGACCGGAGCGGCCATGGTGGCCAGGAACCGGTCCGGGTCGCCCCGCTGCACAAGGGCCGCACAGGCGTCCACGCTCATGTCGGCCGCGCCACGACCTGAAGGTATCCGTAGTCGCCGCCATGCGCGCGCCACAGGTCGATCTCGGCCTGCTCGGCGTCCAGCGCGGCGGCCATGTCGGCATCGGCGCCTGCGCGCAACGCCGCCACCCGCGCCGCCAGCGGACCATAATAGGCGTCCCACGCCGCCCCCGGCAGCCAGCGCTGCGCGATCACGCTGTATCCCGCCGCTTGTACCTGCGCGGCGACCCCGCCCGCGTCGGTCATCGCGGGATACCCATCGGCCCAGAACGCCGCCGCCGCGGGCGCGGGGTCCGCCTCGCACCACGCCAGTTCGCTGAACACCACCGCGCCTCCCGGCGCCAGATAGTCGCGCCAGGCGGTCAGCGCCGCCGTCACGCCCAGGAAATACACCGCCCCTGCCGACCAGATCAGGTCGAACCGCCCCGGCGGCCGCGCCATGTCGCCGTCCACGACGGTCACACGGGCATCGTCCGCGAACGCCACCCGCACCCGCGCGGCATAGGGCGCATGCGTCTCCATCGCCACCACATGGCCCCCGGGCGCATGCGCCAGAAGCCCCGGAATGTCCGCCCCCGGTCCGCACCCGGCATCCAGAATGCGCGCCCCGCGCCCGACCCCCGCCTGCGCCAGCGCCCAATCGAGGGCTTCGCGGTCGCCCGGCCCCTCGCGCGGCAGGTCGCTGTGGATGACGAAGAACGCGGGGGTCATCCGGTGGGGGTCACGGCACGGCGCCCGCGGTCACCGGGGCCACGGCGGGCACCGCCGCCTCGCCCACGTCGCGGATCAGCTTCCAGTTCACCGCGTCCAGAAGCGCCTCGAAACTCGCGTCCACGATGTTGGCGCTGACCCCCACGGTGGACCAGCGCCGCCCCTGCC
>DBBA01000100.1 GCA_002291955.1 Rhodobacteraceae bacterium UBA996
GCCTCGATCCTCATCGGGCTGGGCGTCGTCATGCTGATGCAGCCCTTCGCGCTGGTGGCGTTTACCTACAGCTTCATCGTCACGCTGGTGGGCACGGTGATGTTCATCATCGTCAGCCATTTCCCGGAATGATCGCGATGGCCCTGCGACTGGAGAAACTCGCCCCCATCCTGCCGTCGCGCGACATCGCGGTGACGGAAGCCTTCTACGCGCGGATCGGGTTCGAGACGGATTTCGTGGATGCGGACTACCTTCTGATGACGCGCGACGGGGCCGAGGTGCATTTCTTCCACGCCCCCGCGCTGGACCCCGCCACCAATGACCACGGCGCCTACCTGCGCCCGTCTGATGTGGATGCGTTCTCGGATCAGGTCGCTGCCCTCGGCCTGCCGCGCGAGGCGGGCTTTCCCCGGTTCTGGCCGGCCGAGGACAAGCCCTGGGGCATGCGCGAGGCAGCACTCTGGGACCCCGACGGCAACCTGATCCGCGCCGGGCAGGAAATCGCCGGGTGGGAGGACCCCCATGGCTGAAATCGTCATCCGCAATCTGCGCAAGGAATTCGGCAGCTTCACCGCGGTGAAGGGGTCGTCCTTCACCATCAAGGACGGCGAGTTCTTCATGCTGCTCGGCCCATCGGGCTGCGGCAAGACCACGACGCTGCGCATGATCGCGGGGTTGGATCTGCCCACCAGCGGCGAAATCCTGATCGACGGGCAGGACGTGTCGCAGCGCCCGGCCAGCCAGCGCGACATCGCCATGGTGTTCCAGATGTTCGCGCTCTACCCGCATTTGAACGTGCGCAAGAACATCGCCTATCCGCTGGTCAGCCAGGGCGTGCCCAAGGCCGAGGTGCGGCAGCGGGTCGAGGAAGTCGCCCGCATCCTGCGGATCGAGCACCTGCTGGACCGCGGCGTGTCGGGCCTGTCGGGCGGCGACCGGCAGCGCGTGGCGCTGGGGCGTGCCATCGTGCGGCGGCCCAAGGCCTTCATGATGGACGAACCGCTTGGCGCGCTTGATGCGGAATTCCGCGATATCATGGCGGAAGAACTTCGCGCGCTGCACGACCGGATGGGGGCGACCACGGTCTATGTCACCCATGACCAGCTGGAAGCGATGCAGATGGGCGACAAGATCGTGGTGATGAACCACGGGGTCGTTGAACAGTTCGGCACCCCGCAGGACATCTACGACCACCCCGCGACGCTGTTCGTGGCCGAGTTCATCGGCTCGCCCCCCATGAACCAGCTTGCGTTCGAGGGCGGGTTTGCCCCAGGGGCCACGCAGGTGAGCCTCGGCGGTGCGACCATCGCGGTTCCGGCACTGCGGCAGGGGGCGGATGCGCGCCGTCTGGTGTTGGGCGTGCGCCCCGAGCATGTGGCGATCAGCGACGTTGGCGCCTGTCGCGGGCGGATCGTGGCGACGGAATACCTCGGCACCACGCAGATCGTGACGCTCGACACCGACCACGGCGCGGTCAAGGCGCGCATCCCCTCGTCGCGCGTGGTGCGGACGGGCGATGCGGTCGGGCTGACCTTCAACCCTGCCACCCTGTCGCTGTTCGACGCCACGACCGGGCAGGCCTTCCGCACCGCCGCGAACGAAGGGGTGCTGGCCCATGGCTGAGGTGCGCCTGTCCCGCCTGACCAAGCACTTCGGCACTACCGCCGCGGTGCAGTCGCTGGACCTGACCATCCCCGACGGCGCCTTCGTGGTGCTCTTGGGCCCCACTGGCGCGGGCAAGACCACCACGCTGCGCCTGATCGCGGGGCTGGAACGGCCCGACGCCGGGACCGTCACCATCGCGGGCCGGGATGTCACCGCCGACACCCCCGCCGCGCGCGACGTGGCGATGGTGTTCCAGCAATACTCGCTCTACCCGCACATGACCGTGCGCGACAACCTGGCCTTTCCGCTGCGCTCCCCCCTGATGCGCTGGCCCGAGGACCGGATTGCCGCCCGCGTGGCCGAGGTCGCGCAGGTCCTGCGCATCCCCCACAAGCTCGACAACAAGGCCACCGCCCTGTCGGGGGGCGAGATGCAGCGCGTGTCCATCGGCCGCGCGCTGGTGCGCCGTCCGCAGGTGTTCCTGATGGACGAACCCCTGTCCTCGCTCGACGCCAAGCTGCGGTCCGACCTGCGGGTGGAGCTGAAGCGCATCCAGTCCGACCTGGGCGCGACGCTGCTGTACGTGACGCATGACCAGATCGAGGCGATGACGATGGCCACCCATGTGGGCGTGATGGAGGCCGGGCGCCTGGTGCAGGTCGGCCCCCCGCGCGAGGTCTACGAGGACCCCGTGAGCCTCTATGTCGCCACGCGCCTGGGTCAGCCGCGGATCAACGTGCTGCCGGTGTCGCTGTTTGGCGGGCATGGTCCGGCCCGGGCCACGCAGATCGGTCTGCGCCCCGAGCATATCAAGATCGCCGCCGCCGGGGTCGGCCGGGGGCAGGATGCAACCGTCACCCGGGTGGAGCATCTGGGCGACCAGACGCGCCTGCACCTCGACCTGTCGGGCCATGCCATCGTGACATTGACCGACCCGCACACGACCCTTGCCCCCGGGGACCGCTTGGCGCTACGGCCCAATGCGCCCTTGTACTTCGATGCCACCGGCGCGCGTGTCCGGTCCTGACATGACGGAGTCTGCCATGAAGCAGTTCATGAACACCAAGGACACCCTGGTGACCGAAGCCATCGACGGCGTGGTGCGCGCGTCATCCGGGCGGCTGGCCCGGCTCGACGGCTATCCGCACATCAAGGTGGTGGTGCGCAGCGACTGGGACCGGGGCCGCGTGGCGCTGGTGTCGGGTGGCGGGTCGGGGCATGAGCCGAGCCACGCGGGCTTCGTCGGGCAGGGCATGCTGACGGCGGCGGTCTGCGGGGACGTGTTCGCCAGCCCGTCCGTGGATGCCGTGCTGGCGGGGATCCTGGCCGTCACCGGCCCGGCGGGCTGTCTCTTGATCGTCAAGAACTATACCGGCGACCGGCTGAACTTCGGGCTGGCGGCAGAACGCGCCCGGGCGCAGGGGCTGGCGGTCGAGATGGTGGTGGTGGACGATGACATCGCGCTGCCCGACCTGCCGCAGCCCCGCGGGGTGGCAGGCACGCTGTTCGTGCACAAGATCGCGGGTGCGCTTGCCGATCAGGGCGCGGACCTTGCCAGCGTCGCCGCCGCTGCCCGCCGGGTGATCGCGGGCGTCGTGTCCATCGGCATGTCGCTGGACACCTGCACCGTCCCCGGCAACCCCAAGGAGCACCGGATCGCGGCGGGCAAGG
>DBBA01000099.1 GCA_002291955.1 Rhodobacteraceae bacterium UBA996
CGGCGCTCCGCCGGCGTGCTGCTCTGCCTCGCGCCGCTCGTGCTGCTGCGGCGGAGGGGGGCGTGGCCGCGCGGGGCGGCGCTGGCGCGGCTGACCGACCGGGTGCTGGCCGGGCAGGGCGGCACGCTGCACGGCGCGCGGATCACGGTTTCGCGCGGACACCTGCGGATTGTCCCCGAACAGGGCCCCGGGCGCCCCCCTGCGGCAGATCAACCGCATTGAACGTGGCCCGCATATGTCTATCTACTGTGACAACCGGGGCGCCTTTGCCCCGCGGTGAGGAGATCCGTCTTTGGGCAACGCGCGCAACATCGCCTTCTGGGTCGTGCTGTTCCTTCTGGTGCTCGCCCTGTTCAACCTGTTTTCCGGCGGGCAGAGCACGATGTCGTCGCGCTCGATCAGCTTCTCGGAATTCGTGTCGGCGGTGGACCGCGGCGATGTGACGTCGGTCACGCTGGACGGCGAGCGGATCACCTTCCGCGGCGGCGACGGGCAGGACTACGTGACGATCCAGCCCCAGGGCGCGGACATCGTCGAGCGCCTGATCGCGCAGGATGTGACGGTGAACGCCCGCCCGCAGCAGCAGTCGGGCTTCACCACCGTCCTGATGACGTTCCTGCCGTTCCTGATCCTGATCGGGGTCTGGATCTACTTCATGAACCGGATGCAGGGGGGCGGCCGTGGCGGCGCGATGGGCTTCGGCAAGTCGCGCGCGAAGCTGCTGACCGAAAAGCATGGCCGGGTGACGTTCGACGACGTGGCCGGCATCGACGAGGCCAAGGACGAGCTTGAGGAAATCGTCGAATTCCTGCGCAACCCGCAGAAGTTCAGCCGTCTGGGCGGCAAGATCCCCAAGGGCGCGCTGCTGGTCGGCCCGCCCGGGACGGGTAAGACCCTGCTCGCGCGCGCCATCGCGGGCGAGGCGGGCGTGCCGTTCTTCACCATCTCGGGTTCGGACTTTGTCGAGATGTTCGTGGGCGTCGGCGCCAGCCGCGTGCGCGACATGTTCGAGCAGGCCAAGAAGAACGCCCCCTGCATCGTCTTCATCGACGAGATCGACGCGGTGGGCCGGTCGCGTGGCGTGGGCTACGGCGGCGGCAACGACGAGCGCGAGCAGACGCTGAACCAGCTTCTGGTCGAGATGGACGGGTTCGAGGCGAACGAGGGCATCATCATCGTCGCGGCCACCAACCGACCCGACGTGCTGGACCCCGCGCTCCTGCGCCCCGGCCGCTTCGACCGGCAGGTGCAGGTCCCGAACCCCGACATCAAGGGCCGCGAGAAGATCCTGGGCGTGCATGCCCGCAAGGTGCCGCTTGGCCCCGACGTGGACCTTCGCATTATCGCGCGCGGCACGCCGGGCTTCTCGGGCGCGGACCTGGCCAACCTGGTGAACGAGGCCGCGTTGATGGCCGCCCGCGTGGGTCGCCGCTTCGTGACGATGGACGACTTCGAATCGGCCAAGGACAAGGTGATGATGGGCGCCGAGCGCCGCAGCATGGTCATGTCCGAGGACGAGAAGAAGCTGACTGCCTATCACGAGGCCGGTCACGCCATCGTCGGCCTGAACGTGCCCCAGCACGACCCGATCCACAAGGCGACGATCATCCCGCGCGGTCGCGCGCTGGGGCTGGTGCTGTCCCTGCCCGAGCGTGACCAGCTGAGCGTGACCTACACCAAGTACCGCTCCAAGATCGCCATGGCGATGGGCGGCCGCGTGGCCGAGGAGCTGATCTTCGGCAAGGAGAACGTCACCAGCGGCGCCGCGTCCGACATCCAGCAGGTGACGCGGATCGCCCGCGCGATGGTCACGCAGTTCGGCTTCTCCGACCAGCTGGGCCACATCGACTATGCCAACGAGCGGGAAAGCTACCTGGGCGCCTACAACGCGCCGTCCAACACCTCGCCCGAGACGCAGCAGAAGATCGACGCGGAAGTGAAGCGGCTGGTGGACGAAGGCTATGCCACCGCCACCCGCATCCTGACCGAGAAGATCGACGACCTGCACCGCCTGGCGCAGGGCCTTCTGGAATACGAAACCCTGACCGGGATTGAGATCCAGAAGGTGATCGACGGCCTGCCCCTGACCAAGGGCGACGACGGCGGGTCCTCGGGGTCGGGCAACGCGCCGGTGTCGATCGCGGCGGTGCCCAAGACCAAGCCGCGGTCGCGGTCCGGTGGCGGGATGGAGCCCGAGCCGAGCGCCTGATCCGTGGCGGACTGGGATGCGGGCGGTTACGCCCGGTTCCGAGACCTGCGGCTGCGGCCCGCACTGGACCTTCTGGCGCGCGTGCCGGACCTTCCCGGCGGGGACATCGTCGATCTGGGATGCGGGGCGGGGGCGGTGGCCCCCGCCCTTTCCACGCGCTGGCCCGCGCGGGCGATCATCGGGGTCGATACGTCGTCTGCCATGCTGGACGGCGCCCGCGCCACGGGACTGTACACCCGGCTGGCGCAGGTCGATATCGCCGACTGGCAGCCCGACACGCCGCCTGCGCTGGTCTTCTCGAACGCCGCGCTGAACTGGCTGCCGGATCATGCGCGGCTGATGCCCCGGCTGGCGGCGATGCTGGCCCCGGACGGCGTGCTGGCGGTGCAGATGCCGCGGCAGGGTGCGGCGCCGTCGCACGCGCTTCTTGCCGACACCGCCCGCGCCCTGGACCTGCCGCTGCCCGCCGAATGGCCGGTGGCCGAGGCCACGACCTATGCCCGCTGGCTGGCGCCCTTCGGTGCGGTGGATGCGTGGGAGACGGTCTATGTCCAGCGCCTGCCCGCCGACGGCGGCGGGGCCCATCCGGTGCGCCGGTTCACCGAGACGACCGCGATGCGGCCCTTCGTGCCGGGACTGGACGATGCCGCCCGCGCGGCCTTTGTCGCGGCCTATGACGCGGCGCTGGCCCGCGCCTATCTGGCCGAGGCCGACGGCAGCGCGCTGATGCCGTTCCGGCGGGTCTTTGCTGTGTTGCACCGGGCGGGCGCAACCGTGCCGTGAATTCCCCGCAAGGCGCGGGGTGGCGACCTGTCGCGTCACGCGATGCGCTGGTATCCCGGAGGCATCGCCACGAACGGACCCCGCCCATGCCCGCCCTGATCCCCACCGACATCACCGGCACCATCGTCTGGCTGGGGTGCCAGCCCGACCTGGTGCAGGACCTGACGATCCGCAGCGTGGCGATCGACGAGATGGGGCTGACGTTCGCGGGCCATGCGGGGGAAAGCCATGCCGGGCTGACCCGGGCCAGTTGCGCGCGGGTGCTGGCGCAGTACCCGCGCGGCACGACGATCCGCAACACGCGGCAGTTGTGCCTGGTCAGCGCCGAGGAGATGGCCGAGGTGGCCGCGGCGATGGGGCTGGACGCGATGGATTACGCCTGGGTTGGCGCCAGCGTGGTGGTCGCGGGCATCCCGGATTTCACCCATGTCCCCCCATCGAGCCGCCTGCAGGCCGAGGAGGGCGCGACGCTGGTCGTGGACATGGAGAACCACCCCTGCAACGAGCCCGCCGTGACCATCGGCAAGGCGGTGCCGGGCAAGGGACGCGACTTCAAGGCGGCGGCGCGCGGCAGGCGCGGTGTCACCGCCTGGGTGGAGCGGGAAGGGGTGCTGCGGGTCGGCCAGTCGGTCCGGCTGCACGTCCCCGGGCAGCGGGCCTGGGCGGGGGCGGCGCTGCCGGTCTGACCGGTCGCGCGACGGCGCGCTGCCCAGACCTCAGGCAAAGACCGCCGCGGCCAGCAGCATGCCCATCAGGACGCCCAAGTGGATCGTGATCGCGTGTGCCATCGGTCCCTCCCATGTCCCAGTCACGGCTGTGGGTCGAGGATGGTTCCCGCGGGGTTCAGAAAGTGTTGACGCTGCGGCCTCTGCGCCGATCACATTCGGTTTCCGATCCGCAGCACGCTTTCGCATCCCGTGACGTGGTCCGGCCCGCAATGGTCGGATTTCCTTTGCCGGGGGGCTGTTGCCCGGGCCTAGATGCGTGGCAGGACATCGGACCGGGGGAGGGGCGGCATGGGCGACTGGCCAAGCGACATCGAGATCGCACGGAGCGCAGAGAAGAAGCCGATCGGCGAGATCGCGGGCAAGCTCGGGGTGCCGGCCGACGCGCTGATCCCCTATGGCCGCGACAAGGCCAAGATCGAGGGCGCCTATCTGGCGGGCCTTGCCGGGCGGCCCGAGGGGCGGCTGGTGCTGGTCACCGCGATCAACCCCACGCCGGCGGGCGAGGGCAAGACCACGACGACGGTCGGTCTGGGCGACGGGCTGGCCCGGCTTGGCCACCGCGCGGCGGTGTGCATCCGCGAGGCATCCCTTGGGCCCAACTTCGGGATGAAGGGCGGGGCTGCGGGCGGGGGACGCGCGCAGGTCATCCCGATGGAGGACATGAACCTTCACTTCACCGGCGATTTCCACGCCATCACCGCCGCGCACAACCTGCTGTCGGCACTGATCGACAACCACATCTACTGGGGCAACAGTCTGGGGATCGACCCGCGCCGGGTGGTCTGGCGCCGGGTGATGGACATGAACGACCGGGCCTTGCGCGACATCGTGGTGTCGCTGGGGGGCGTGGCGAACGGCTATCCGCGGCAGACCGGGTTCGACATCACCGTGGCGTCCGAGGTCATGGCGATCCTGTGCCTGGCCCGCGATGGCGCCGATCTGGAAGAACGGCTGGGCCGGATCGTGGTGGCCCATACCCGCGACAAGGTGCCGGTGACGGCCCGCGACCTGAAGGCCGACGGCGCGATGGCAGTGCTTCTGAAGGATGCGGTGCTGCCGAACCTTGTCCAGACGCTGGAGCATACGCCCGCCTTGGTGCACGGCGGGCCGTTTGCGAACATCGCGCATGGCTGCAATTCCGTGATCGCCACGCGGGCGGCGCTGCGGCTGGCCAACTATGTGGTGACCGAGGCGGGGTTCGGCGCGGACCTGGGCGCCGAGAAGTTCTTCGACATCAAGTGCCGCAAGGCGGGGCTGCGGCCTTCGGTGGCGGTGATCGTGGCCACCGTGCGGGCGCTGAAGATGAACGGCGGTGTGGCCAAGGCCGATCTGGGGATCGAGGATGTGGCCGCCGTGAAGCGCGGCGGCGCGAACCTCGCCCGCCATATCGCCAATGTCCGCGGTTTCGGCGTGCCGGTGGTGGTGGCGGTCAACCACTTCAACGGCGACACGGCGGCCGAGCATGCGGCGCTCGCCGAGGTCGCGGCGGCCGAAGGGGTCGAGGCCGTGATCTGCCGCCACTGGGCCGAAGGCGGCGCCGGGATCGAGCCGCTCGCGCGCCGCGTGGTGGCGCTGGCTGAAGGCGGCGGGGCGGGGTTCCGGCCGCTCTATCCCGACGCGATGCCGCTCTGGGACAAGATCGGCACCATCGCCACGCGCATCTACCGCGCGGGGTCGGTCAGCGCGGCGCCGGGCGTGCGCGAGCAGCTTGCGGCCTGGGAAGCGGCGGGGCATGGCGACCTGCCGGTGTGCATGGCCAAGACGCAGTATTCGTTCTCGACCGATCCCGCGCTCCGCGGTGCGCCCGAGGGGTTCGACGTCCATGTGCGCGAGGTGCGGCTGTCGGCGGGGGCGGGGTTCGTGGTGGCGGTGTGCGGCGACATCATGACGATGCCCGGCCTGCCCCGGGTGCCAGCGGCCGAGACGATCCGGCTGGGCGAAGGCGGCCGGGTCGAGGGGTTGTTCTGAGGGCGCGGGCGGGATGAGGGAGCGGGCGGTGGGGGGATCGACCCCCCGCCCCCCGCGCGCGTCCCCCGCCGCTGTCGCGGGTGGGGGGCGCGTCTGGCGCGTCGGGCGCAGGCAAGGGAAGGGCAGGCGATGGGGGCACGGGTGATCGACGGCAAGGCCTTTGCGGCAGGCGTGGTCACGCGCGTGGCCGCCCATGTGGCGCGGCTGGCCGAGGAGCGGGGGCTGGTGCCGGGGCTGGCCGTGGTGCTGGTGGGCGATGACCCCGCAAGCCGGGTCTACGTGAAGAACAAGGCCGCGCGCACGGTCGAGGCGGGGATGCGGTCCTTCGAGCATCGCCTGCCTGCGGACACGCCGGCCGATGTGCTGATGGCGCTGGTGGCGCGGCTGAACGCGGACCCTGCCGTGCACGGGATCCTGGTGCAACTGCCCTTGCCCGCGCATATCGACGCCGATGCGGTGATCGACGCGATCGATCCGGCCAAGGACGTGGACGGGTTCCATGTGCAGAACGCAGGAAAGCTGGCCGTGGGGCAGCGGGCGCTGGTGCCCTGCACGCCGCTGGGTTGCCTGATGCTGCTGCGCGACCTGCACGGGTCGCTGGCGGGGATGGAGGCAGTCGTCATCGGCCGGTCGAACATCGTCGGCAAGCCGATGGCGCAGCTGCTGCTGGCCGAAAGCTGCACGGTGACGGTCGCGCACAGCCGCACGCGCGATCTGTCCGCCGTGGTGCGGCGGGCCGACATCGTGGTGGCCGCGGTGGGACGGCCGGGGATGGTCCGGGGCGACTGGATCCGGCCCGGCGCCACGGTGATCGACGTCGGCATCAACCGGGTGGCGGGGCCGGACGGCAAGGGCGTGCTGGTCGGTGACGTGGATTTCGCCAGCGCGGCGGCGGTCGCGGGGGCGATCACGCCGGTGCCGGGGGGCGTGGGCCCCATGACCATCGCCTGCCTTCTGGCCAATACCCTGACCGCCGCCTGCCGGGCCGAAGGCTTGCCCGCGCCCGAGGGGCTGACGGCCTGAGCGGTGCGCGCGCAGGGATTGCCATGGGGCGGTGAACGGGCAGGGCTGCCCGGGCGCGGGCAGGTCAGAGCGTGCAGCAATGCCGCGGCCGTCACCCCGGGCGCGGGCCGATCAGGCAGAAGCCGTGGCCGAAGGGATCGGCCATCATCGCGATCTGCGGGTAGCCCGGGCGGTCATGCCAGGCCTCCAGCGTCGCGCCCGCGGCCAGCGCCCGGTCGCGCAGGGCGGCGGGGTCGTCCACGTGCAGGTCGAGGTGCACCGGTGTCCAGTGCCGGGCATAGGTGCGCGGCGCCCCGCCGGGGTGCGGGACCGTCCCGGCCGGGCGCTCGATGAGCAGGAGGCGCGCCGCCCCCTGGGCCACGAGAACCAGGCCCACAGAGGGGCGGGTTTCCTCGGTGAACCCCAGCGCGCCCCAGAAGGCCAGCCCCTGCGCCAGGTCGGGCACATCGACCGACACCGCGATCCGCATCACGGGCTCCCCGCCGGTCCCGGGTCCCCGGGGGTGCAGCGCCACGTCATCCGGGCGGACACCGGTGGCCGCAGGGAGTGCCAGGCGGCGCCAGCCCGGTCGGGGACGAGGCCCGTCCCGAACCGGGTCCCGGGGGCCGCACGCCTGCACCGGCCGCACCGGCCGCGCCGGGATCGTCCGGCGGGTCGGGGCGGCACGGGGAGCAAGGCCGGGCGGCGGTCCATGCAGGACCATAGGCGCAATCGGTGTCGCGGCGAAACACCGGAAACGCTTCGCCAGGGTTGATCCGCCGCGGACCCGGACGACACGTCGCATCGGTTGAGTTGACGCAAGGTGCGGTATACAGACAGGCGACGGGAGGAGACGGTGCGCGTGGACCTGAGGCTGGCGCGGATCGTGGCACGGCGTATGATCGCGCCGGTCACGCTGAGGGTGGGGCTGGCCGCATCGGTCGTGCTGGCCCTGGCCGGGCCGTTCGGCACCTATGGCGACATGTCGCTGCCGGTCCGTCTGGGATACTGGGGTCTGATCGTGTTCGCCTCGATCCCCTTCGGCTATGCCACGCGCCTTGCGTCTGCCCGGATCCTGCCGCGGACCTCGACCGCGTCGGTGGTCCTGCTGCCATCGCTCCTGATGACGGTCATCTACACGCCGGTGCTGTTCGTGATCGTCCGGCACGTTGGCGCGGCCGATGGCGGCGCATTGGCCCTTGCGCTCTGGCTGGCCTGGCTCGTGCTTGTGGTGTCGGTCTGCATCAACGGGGTCCGCTGGGCAATGGGCCGCACGGCGATGGCGGACCGGCACCGCCCGCGGATGGCGCCGCCGTCGGGCGTTGCAGCCGGGGTGGAGCCTGCCGCGGCCGGGGCGACCCTGGCGGCCGGGACCGCGCCCCGGATCGTCTCGCGGCTGGCGGGGCTGCCGTGCACCGATGTGCTGCGCCTGTCGGCGCGGGACCACTATGTCGACGTGGTGACCCGCCATGCGCGGACCAGCCTGCTGCTGCGCCTGTCCGATGCCATTGCCGAGATGGAGGGCATTCCCGGCGCGCAGGTGCACCGGTCGCACTGGGTGGCGACGGCGGCGGTCACGGGGGCGCGACGGTCCGGCACGCGGCTGGTCCTTGATCTGGTGGACGGGGCCAGCGTGCCGGTCAGCCGTGGCTACCGCGACCGGGCCGCGGCGGCGGGGCTTCTGAAAGGGCTGCGGCCCGGGGAACTGGGGCCCGGGGAACTGGCGGCGGCCGAGTGACAGGCGGCCAACGGCACGCGCACCATCGTCCGCCCGGTCAGCACCGCCACCGCGTCGGGCGCCATCAGGGCGGACAGCGCGGGGTCCAGCGCCGACAGCCCCCCGGTGTAGGCCCCGAAGGCCGGCAGGATCAGCCGCCGGCCGTCGGCCACGAAGGCCGGGCGCGCGGCCCCCGCCCCGGCCACGGGCAGGCGCAGCTTGGGGTGCCAGTGGCCCGACACCTCGCCCGGGTCCGCATCGGCCTGCGCGATGTGGCGAAAGGTCAGGGCGCCCGCGCGATGCTCGTCCAGCGACGTGCCGCCCACGTCCACGGGGGCGGGGTCGTGGTTGCCCGCCACCCAGATCCACCGCCGCCCCGCCATCATCCGCGCCAGCCACAGGCGCACGTCGTCCCTCAGCGCATCCGCCGCGGCGCTGTCGTCGAAACTGTCGCCCAGGCAGATGACGGTGGTGGGCCGGGTGGCGTCCAGCACGGCATCGAGCCGCGCCAGCGTTTCCGCCGTGTCGTAGGGCGGCAGCAGCGCCCCCCAGCGGCGCGCCCGGCGTTCCGACTTGCCCAGATGCAGGTCGGCGACCACCAGCGTGCCCGTGGCGGGCCACAGCGCCGCGCCGGACGGCAACAGGTGCAGCGTCTCGCCGGCAAGGGCGATGGCTTGCAGGTCAGGAGGGGTCGCAATGCCGGAGTTCATGCTTCGTTCATGCCTTGACCGAGGCGCGAGGTAAAGGGGGAGTGTCGCCCCCGCCGTGCAGAGGGATGGAGTGGGGGAGGACCGGTCAGGGCGTCGGGCGGGACCCGGCCCGCCCCCGGACGGCGGGCGCGGACGGCG
>DBBA01000224.1:0-199 GCA_002291955.1 Rhodobacteraceae bacterium UBA996
CGCCCCTGTGGCGCGACGTGCAGGTGCGCACGTACCTGCGCTGGATGCTGTATGCCATCGCCATCGTCGCGGCATCGCGGCTGCTGACCGAGGGCGGCGGGATCGAGGAGACCATCCGCATCTCGGCCTTCTACACGGTGTCGATGTTCTCGGGCACCGGGTTCACCAATGGCGATCCGACGACCTGGGGCACGGTGCC
>DBBA01000224.1:602-5619 GCA_002291955.1 Rhodobacteraceae bacterium UBA996
TCGATCAAGGTGTTCCGCTGGATGGTGCTGGTCGAGATGCTGAAGGTGCAGATCCGGCTGGTGCAGTCGCCGAACGCCGTGCTGCGGCCAAGGCTGGGCGGCAAGGTGATCGAGCAGGACGTGATCGACGGGGTGATCCTGTTCTTCACGGTGTTCATGCTGACATTCGGCGTGCTGATTGTCGGGCTGTCCATGACCGGACTGCCGTTCCTGACGTCGGTCACGGCGGCGTGGACGGCGCTGGCGAATGTCGGCCCGGCCTTTGGTGCGCCGGTCAGCGGGACTGGGTCGGTCGAGGCATTCCCGGGGACGGCGCTGTGGATGATGAGCATTGCCATGATCCTGGGGCGGATCGAACTGCTGGCGGCCTATGTGCTGCTGCTGCCCCGGTTCTGGCGGGCGTGACGGGAAAGTGCCCCGCCGCGGGGTAGGGTGCGCGGCGGGGCCAAGTCAGGCGCCCCGGTATGGCAGCGGTGCGCCGGCGGTGTCGGGGTCAGTCCAGGCCGGCCTGCTGCTGTTCGGCGCGCAGCTGCTGGCGCAGGACATCGATGGGGATGCGCTGGCCCTCGCGGCGGAAGTGCCAGAAGGTCCAGCCGTTGCAGGACGGTGCGCCTTCCAGTGCCGCGCCGACCTGGTGGATCGACCCCGCATGGTCGGCGGTCACCAGCGTGCCGTCGGCGCGCACCTTGGCGGTCTGGCCGCGCGGGCCTTCCAGCACCTCGCCGGGGCGCAGGAGGCCGCGTTCAACCAGCGCGCCAAAAGGGACGCGGGGTTCCTGCCGTTTCGCGGTCGCGGTGCCGATCGCCGCGCGGTCATAGGGGCGGACGTCGCCGATGCGCGCGGTGGCGGCGGCGATGTAGGCGGGTTCGCGCTCGATCCCGATCCAGCGGCGGCCGAGCATCCGCGCGACCGCGCCCGTCGTGCCGGTGCCGAAGAACGGGTCAAGCACCACGTCGCCGGGGTTGGTCGTGGCGACCAGGATGCGATGCAACAGCGCCTCGGGCTTTTGCGTGGGGTGCGCCTTGTCGCCGTTGCCGTCCTTGAGCCGTTCGTGCCCGGTGCACAGGGGAATGGTCCAGTCCGACCGCATCTGGAGCCCCTCGTTCAGGGCCTTGAGCGCGTCATAGTTGAACGTGTACTTCGCGCCTTCCGACCGGGAGGCCCAGATCAGCGTCTCGTGCGCGTTGGTGAAGCGCTTGCCGCGGAAGTTCGGCATCGGGTTCGCCTTGCGCCAGACGACATCGTTCAGCAGCCAGTAGCCCGTGTCCTGCAGCGCGGCGCCCACGCGGAAGATATTGTGGTAGCTGCCGATCACCCAGATCGCGCCGTCGGGCTTCAGGAGGCGCCGCGCGGCGGCGAGCCAGTCCTTCGTAAACCGGTCGTAGGCCGCGAAGCCATCGAACTGGTCCCAGGCATCGTCCACCGCATCGACAAGGCTGTTGTCGGGGCGGTGCAGCGTGCCCTTGAGCTGCAGGTTGTAGGGCGGGTCGGCGAAGATGAGATCGACCGAGCCTTCGGGAAGGCTGCGCATCGTCTCGATGCAGTCGCCGGACAGGATCGTGTCAAGGGGCAGCGCGGGCGCTGCCGGTCGGGTGGTCGTCATCATGTCTGCCTCTGCCCTGCCGCCCTTGTGTCGGGTGGTCCGGTTCGTTGCCCTGAACATGAGTCAGGGGCGATTCGGCGTCAAATTCTTTATTGAATCAGGGGGTTGCAGATTTCTCTTGGCACAACATCTGGTGCACGGGCTGGAACGACCGCCTATGGTGTGGGGTGACACCAAGGATTTGCAGCGCGGCGCGGTGCGATTTCGTGGGATATCCGGCGTTGCCGTCCCAGCCGTAGCCGGGGAACTGTTGCGAAAGGTCCACCATGATGCGGTCGCGGGTGACCTTGGCGATGATGGAAGCCGCGGCGACCGACAGGCAGCGCACGTCGCCCTTCACGACCGCTTCGGCGGTGCAGGGCAGGTCGCGGGGGATCAGGTTGCCGTCGATGATGGCGTGATCGACGGGGCCGAGGGCGGACAGCGCGCGGGTCATGGCGAGGTGCGAGGCGCGCAGGATGTTGAGGGTGTCGATCTCCGTCACGCTTGCCTGGCCCACGCCCACCTGTGCGGCGGCGCGGATCGCATCGAACAGCCGGTCGCGGGCGGCTGCCGACAGGCGCTTGCTGTCGTTCAGACCCGGGGGGATGCGGGCGGGGTTCAGGATGACGGCGGCGGCGACGACCGGCCCGGCGAGCGGTCCGCGCCCGGCTTCGTCCACGCCCGCGACACGGGTCAGGCCGCGGGCCATGGCGGCGGTTTCCAGCGTGAAGTCCGGCGCGGTCACGGCGCCATGCCCGGCGCGGTGCGGGCGAGGTCGAAGGCCTTGCGCATGACGGTGGGCAGGCTGGCGGGCTGGAAGTCCGTGGCGGGGATGAAGCGACCGCGAGCGGGAGTGGTGCCGGCAGGCAGGCGCGCGACAAGCACCCGCAGGCACAGGTCGAAATGGGTGAAGGTGTGGCG
The DNA here is from genome assembly GCA_002291955.1 of Rhodobacteraceae bacterium UBA996. Classification (GTDB taxonomy): domain Bacteria; phylum Pseudomonadota; class Alphaproteobacteria; order Rhodobacterales; family Rhodobacteraceae; genus UBA996. Next base: position 3,109 of record DBBA01000224.1, read on the forward strand.
CACCTCGGCCCCGGTATCGTGCCAGTCGGCTGCAGCGGGCGGGGCGCCTGCGGGTGCATCGGACCAGTCGGTGGTGGGCCAGCCCAGCATGCCGCCCAGAAGCCCGCGGTCGGGGCGGCGTTCCAGAAGCCAGGCGCCGTCGGCGGTGCGGGCGACCCAGACGGTGCCGTGGCGGGTGGGTTTTGCCGCCTTGGGTGCCTTGCGCGGCAGGTCGGCGGCAATCCCCTGCGCGCGGGCGGCGCAGGGGGCGGACCACGGGCAGATGCCGCAGGCGGGGTTGCGAGGCGTGCAGATCGTGGCGCCGAGGTCCATCACCGCCTGCGCGTAGTCGCCGGGGCGGTCCTGCGGGGTGAGAGTGGCGGCAAGGCGGGTCAGTTCCGTCTTGGCCTGCGGCAGAGGGGTCAGGACGGCAAAACGGCGGGCCATGACGCGTTCGACGTTGCCGTCCACCACCGTCTCGGCCCGGTCGAACGCGATCGAGGCGATGGCCGCGGCCGTGTAGGGGCCGATGCCTGGCAGGGTGCGCAGTCCCGGGGCGGTATCGGGGAACCGCCCGCCGTGGTCGCGCGCCACCGCGCGGGCGCAGGCCAGAAGGTTGCGCGCCCGGGCGTAGTAGCCAAGGCCCGCCCATTCGGCCATGACCGCCCCGTCGTCGGCCGCCGCCAGATCGCCCACGGTCGGCCAGCGCGCGGTGAAGCGGTGGAAGTAGTCGCGCACGGCGGCGACGGTTGTCTGTTGCAGCATCACCTCGGACAGCCAGACGCGGTAGGGGTCGGGGCGCACGCCTGCCGCGCGGTCGGCGGGCGACACGCGCCAGGGCAGGACGCGGGCGTGCCGGTCGTACCAGGCCAGCAGCGCGTCCGCCCCCGCTGTGCCGATTTCCGCCGGTCCTGATGCCCCGTCCGGGCTGCCGTCACGCAAAGTTCACCCCTGTCCTGTCCCGATTCCTTGTGCCGGGCCGGCGCCGGGACATATACTTGTTCCACGCCAAAAGGCACGACCGGATGACCCGCCGCCGCAGGACCGACGCCGCCCCAGATGCCCCGCCCGTGCGCCGCACGCACGGGTTCAAACGCGCCGCCGCGCTGGTGGACGCGTCGGTCCGGCGCGCGGGCGAGGTGCGGGGGTTCGCCACGGCGCGGCTTCTGACGCACTGGGCCGAGATCGTGGGCGACGAGGTTGCGCGCATCTGCCGCCCGGTCCGGGTGAGTTGGTCGCAGGGCGGGTTCGGCGGCACGCTGGTGTTGCAGGCGGATGGCGCGCAGGCGCCGGTGGTGCAGATGCAGGCCGAGCAGATCCGCGCGCGGGTGAACGCCTGCCACGGGCATGCGGCCATTGCGCGGGTGCGCATCCAGCAGGCGCCGCTGGATGCGGCACCGGGCTTTGCCGAAGCGCAGGCCCCGTTCGCCGGGCCGCCCGCGCGGCCCTCCGCCCCGCCCTCCACACCGCCCTCTCCGGCCGTCACCGAACGGCTGGCCGGAATCGCCGATCCCGAGTTGCGCGCGCAGCTGGCCCTGATGGCCACCCACCTGCGCCGCGTTCCCTGACAGAGAGAGTTGAAATCATGGACAGACGCCTTCTTTTGGGCACGGGTGCCGCCGCCATCATGGCCGCCGGTGGCTTCTGGCTGATGCAACGCCCCGGCACCGGCCCCCTGCCGGGCGCCAGCCTGGGCGCGGCGCAGGCGCAGACGGCCGACCAGATCGACACCTCGGGCATCGTCGAGATGGTGCGCGGCAGCCCCGACGCGAAGGTCGAGGTGATCGAGTATGCGAGCTTCACCTGCCCGCACTGCGCGAACTTCCACGCCAACGTGCTGCCGCAGCTGATGGCGAACTACGTGGACACCGGGAAGGTGCGGTTCGTCTACCGCGAGGTCTATTTCGACCGGTTCGGCCTGTGGGCGGCGATGGTGGCCCGCTGCGGTGGCGAGGCGCGGTACTTCGGGATCGTGGACATGATCTACAAGGGTCAGCGCGAGTGGCTGGCGGGCGGGCAGGACCCGGGCCTGATCGCCGAGAACCTGCGCCGGATCGGCCGCACCGCGGGTATCTCGGACACCGAGCTGGATGCCTGTCTGAACGATGGCGACACCGCGCAGGCGATGGTCGCGCTGTACCAGAAGAACTCGACCGAGCACGGGGTGACGTCCACCCCGTCCTTCGTGATCAACGGCGAGACCTATACGAACATGCCCTACGAGGAGTTCGCCCGCATCCTGGACGAGGCGCTGGCCGCAGCGGGCTAAGGGTCGGGGAAGGACGGGCGGGGGCTCTGCCCCCGAACCCCCGGGATACTTGGGGCACATCGAAGCCGCGCGCGGTGCGACTACGGGGCCGGTCAGCCCCGGCGCCCGAAGTGTTCCATGATCGCGGCGGCGTACTTGATGCCCTTGAGGTACATGTCGATGCGGATGTTTTCATCCGGGGCATGCAGGTTAGCGCCGGGATTGGCGAAGCCGGTCAGCACGCAGGGAATCCAGACGTGGCGCAGGATCGCGCCCTCGGCCGA
>DBBA01000226.1 GCA_002291955.1 Rhodobacteraceae bacterium UBA996
CGCGGTGACCTATGTGCGCAACTTCACCGACGTGGACGACAAGATCAACGCGAAGGCCGCCGAGACGGGCCGCGCGATCCGCGAGATCACGGACGAGACGATTGGCTGGTACCACGCCGACATGGACGCGCTGGGGGCGCTGCGGCCGACGCAGGAGCCGCGGGCGACCGACTGGATCGGCGCGATGGTGGCGATGATCGGGCGGCTGGTGGCGCAGGGGCATGCCTATGCGGCGGAGGGGCATGTGCTGTTCCGCGTGCGGTCCTATGCGGCCTATGGGGCGCTGTCCGGCCGGTCGGTCGATGACATGATCGCGGGCGCGCGGGTCGAGGTGGCGCCGTTCAAGGAAGACCCGATGGATTTCGTGCTGTGGAAGCCGTCGGGGCCCGACCTGCCGGGGTGGGATTCCCCTTGGGGCCGGGGGCGGCCGGGCTGGCACATCGAATGCTCGGCGATGGCGCGGGAGTTGCTGGGCGACACGTTCGACATCCATGGCGGGGGCATCGACCTGACCTTTCCGCACCACGAGAACGAGATCGCGCAATCCGCCTGCGCCCACCCCGAGGGGCTGTTCGCCCGCACCTGGCTGCACAACGAGATGCTGCTGGTGAAGGGGAAGAAGATGTCCAAGAGCCTGGGCAACTTCTTCACCGTGCGGGATCTGCTGGATCAGGGCGTGCCGGGCGAGGTGATCCGGTTCGTGCTCCTGTCCACGCACTACCGCAGTCCGATGGACTGGACGGAGAAGAAGCGGGCGGAGGCGGAGGCGGTGCTGCGGAAGTGGAGAGGTCTCGTGGCGGGCATCGAACCCGCCCCAAGCCCCGCGCCCGCCGTTTTGGAGGCGCTGGGTGACGACCTGAACACCGCGGGCGCGATTGCCGCGTTGCACGGGCTCGCCGCGGCGGGTGATGCAGCGGCATTGCGGGCGTCGGCGGAAGTGATGGGATTGCTGACCGACGATCTTTCTGAGTGGTTTGCGCTTACGAACGGAAAGACGTGGACGTTCGAAACGGACAGCGGCTTTGTGGGGTTTGACCGATTGATTGACCCTTACCTTCGTCGGTGGAGCGACTTGCGCCGTCGAAAAGACTTCGTTGCCGCAGATGCGTTGAAAGCCATGATTGAGCGTGCCGGTGTGCGGCTCATGGTGACGCCGGATGGACCGGATGCCGAACGTCTTGCATCATTCGACCCTGCCAAGCTGGAGGGCATCGAATGATCCGCACTGCGCTGTCCAAGGTTCGCCCTTGGCCCGAGGGTGGGGGCGATTTCGCCCCCGCCCTGGGGGGCGGGTCGGGGGCGAACCGGGCCGCAGGCGGCCCGGAAGAAAGAGAATTCCATGTCTGAGCGCCTCTCCCTGTTCGACACCACGCTGCGGGACGGGCAGCAGACGCATGGGGTGCAGTTCTCGATCCCCGAGAAGCATGCCATTGCGGCCATGCTCGATGATCTGGGCGTGGACTACATCGAGGGGGGCTGGCCCGGGGCGAACCCGACCGACAGTGCGTTCTTTGCCGCGCCCCCCGTGACCCGCGCCACGCTGACCGCATTCGGGATGACCAAGCGCGCGGGGCGGTCGGCGGGGAATGACGATGTGCTGGCGGCCGTGCTGAACGCGGGCACCCCCGCCGTCTGTCTGGTGGGCAAGTCGCACATCGGGCATGTGCGCGACGCCCTTGGCATCGACCCCGACGAGAACCTGGAGAACATCCGCGCCTCCGTCGCCCATGCGGTGGCGCTGGGGCGCGAGGTGATCCTGGATGCGGAGCACTTCTTTGACGGCCATGCTGCGGACGCGGGCTATGCGCTGGCCTGCCTGACCGCCGCGCACCAGGCGGGCGCCCGCTGGGTGGTGCTGTGCGACACCAACGGCGGGACGCTGCCGCCCGTCATCCAGGCGGGGGTGCAGGCGGCCATCGCGGCGGGCATCCCGGGCGACCACCTGGGCATTCATGCCCATGACGATGCCGGGCTCGCGGTCGCGAACTCGCTCGCTGCCGTCACCGCGGGGGCGCGCCAGATCCAGGGCACGCTGAACGGCCTGGGCGAGCGCTGCGGCAACGCGAACCTGACCACGCTGATCCCGACGCTGATGCTCAAGGCGCCGTACCGCGACCGCTTCACCACGGGCGTCACGCCCCAGGCGCTGGAACGTCTGACTGCAACGTCCCGGAAACTCGACGACATCCTGAACCGGGTGCCGCTGCGGTCGGCGCCGTATGTCGGCGGGTCGGCCTTTGCCCACAAGGCGGGGCTGCATGCGAGCGCTATCCTGAAGGACCCCTCGCATTACGAGCACATCCCGCCCGAGACAGTGGGCAACGACCGGCTGATCCCGATGTCGAACCAGGCCGGGCAGTCGAACCTGCGGGCGCGGCTGGCGGCCATGGGGATCGTGGTGGCCAAGGACGATCCGCGGCTGGCGGAAATCCTGGAGGCGGTGAAGGACCGCGAGGCGCAGGGCTATGCCTATGACACCGCGCAGGCGTCGTTCGAGCTGCTCGCGCGGCGGATCCTCGGCCGACTGCCGCGGTTCTTCGAGGTGAAGCGGTACCGCGTCACCATCGAGCGGCGGAAGAACAAGTACGACCGGATGGTGTCGCTGTCCGAGGCGGTGGTGGTGGTCAAGATCGGCGACCGCAAGGCGCTGTCGGTGTCGGAATCGATGGATGCGACCGGGCAGGACCGGGGCCCCGTCAACGCGCTGGCC
>DBBA01000312.1 GCA_002291955.1 Rhodobacteraceae bacterium UBA996
CGCGTGCCAGTCGGGCGCGACCCCGCGCGCGGCCAGCACCGCCACGGGATGCGGGCGCAGATGCGCGTTGACGGCATTGGCCAGCCGGAACGGATCCCAGTCGCGGGACAGGTCGGCATGGGCCACCTGCCCTGTAGCGTGCACGCCGGCATCGGTGCGCCCGGCGGCAGCGACCGTGGGGGCGGCGGGATCGAGGGCGGCGAGGGCTGTCTCCAGCGCCGCCTGGACCGAGGGCTGGCCCGACTGGCGCTGCCAGCCCGCGAAGGGGCCGCCGTGGTATTCGATGAGGAAGGCGAAGCGGGGCATGGGGCCTGCGGTGCGGGGAAGGGCGGGGGCGCTGCCCCCGCACCCCCGAGGTATTTGAGCAAGGATGAAGGAGCAAGGTTTGCGCCTGCGGCATCGGGGGCCTATCTAGGGCTGTCACTGGGAAGGCTGTCACGGGGAAGGCGGGCGCGGGTTTGGTTCTGGGGTCCATCGCAGACGGGTTGGCCCGCGGAATCGAAGGCGCCGCCGCGACCGTGTCGGAAGCGTTCTTCGAACCCGTGGTGCGGCTGGGGGTGACCGGGCTGAGCCGCGCGGGCAAGACCGTGTTCATCACCGCGCTTGTCGCGAACCTGATCGACCGGGGCCGGATGCCGGGGCTGGCGGCGGCCGCGCAGGGGCGGATCACCGCGGCCTGGCTGCAGCCCCAGCCCGACGACACCGTGCCGCGGTTCGACTACGAATCGCATCTGGCCGCCCTGACCGCGCGCGAGCCGCGCTGGCCCGAGGGCACCCGGCGGATCAGCGAATTGCGCCTGTCGCTGAAGGTGCGGCCGACGGGGCTCTTGTCGGGCCTGTCGGGGCCGCGGACGCTGCATCTGGATATCGTGGACTATCCGGGCGAGTGGCTTCTGGACCTTGCCCTTCTGGACCTGTCCTATGCCGACTGGTCGCGGGCGGCACTGGCCCGGGCCGAAGGGCGAGTGGAAGCCGCGGGGTTCCGCGCCGCGCTGGCGGCCGCCGATCCGGCGGCGCGGCTGGACGAACCCGTGGCGCAAGGGCTGGCCGCGGCCTGGACCGGGTGGCTGGCCGCCGCCCGCGCCGCGGGGCTGTCGGACTGCACGCCGGGGCGGTTCCTGCTGCCCGGGGACCTCGCGGGGTCGCCCGTCCTGACCTTTGCGCCGCTTCCCCCCGGCAACGCCCCGCGCGGGAGCCTGTCCCGCGAGTTCGCCCGCCGGTACGAGGCCTACAAGCGCGAGGTCGTGCGCCCGTTCTTCCGCGACCACTTCGCCCGGATCGACCGGCAGGTGGTGCTGGTCGATGCGCTCGGCGCCATCGGGGCGGGGCCGACCGCGGTCGAGGACCTGCGCCGCGCCATGGCGGGGATCCTGACCGCCTTCCGCCCCGGGCGGAACGGCGTGCTGTCCGAGCTTCTGATGGGCCGCCGGGTGGAACGCATCCTGTTCGCCGCGACCAAGGCCGACCACCTGCACCACCGCCAGCATGCGCGCCTTGCCGCGATCATGGAGGCGCTGGTGAAGGACGCCCGCGCGCGGGCCGATTTCCGGGGGGCAAGGACGGGCGCCATCGCCATCGCGTCGCTCCGTGCCACGGTCGAGGAGAGCCTGGCGCGCGACGGCGGCACGCTGGACATGGTGCGCGGGCGGCTTCTGGATGGGAGCCGCAGCGTGGCCTTCCACCCCGGCGAGTTGCCCGATGACCCCGCGCATATCCTGTCGCCCGCCCGCGAAGGGGCCGCGGCCTGGCCGATGGGCGCGCTTGCCTCTGCCGCTTTCGCGCCCGCGCCCTTGACACTCAAGCCCGGCGAGGGGCCGCCGCACATCCGGCTCGACCGCGCGGCGGAATTCCTGCTGGGCGACCGGCTGTAAGGGGGCGACCATGACCCGCGGACCCGTGCTGATCGACCTGGACGAGGCGCCCGCCGATCCCGGGACCGCCGCACCGGTGCCCGATGCTGCGCTGCCGGAAGGCCGCGCGATGCAGGCGGCCGCGGTACTGGCCGCCCGCGCCCCGTCACGGGTTACGCGGCTGTTCTGGGGCGCGCTGACGGGGCTGGTCGGCATGGGCGTGTCGCTGGCGCTGTGGGACTTCGTCACCGGCCTGCTGACCCGCGCGCCCGTCCTGGGCTGGGCGGCGCTGGGGCTGACCGCGCTGGCCATCGGCGCGCTTGCGGTCATGGCCCTGCGGGAATGGGCAGCCTTTGCCCGCCTCGCGCGGCTCGACGGGCTGCGGCGCGAGGCCGAGGCGGCGCTGGCTTCGGGCGACATGGGCGCGGCCAAGGCCGCCGTCCAGCGCATCGACCGGCTTTACGCGGGGCGCGCCGACATGGCCTGGGCCCGCGCGCGGCTCGCCGAACGCCTGCCCGACACCTTCGACGCCGATGCCGCGCTGGGGTTGGCCGAGGATACGCTGATGACCCCCCTCGATGCCGCCGCGGAGCGAGAGGTCGAGGCCGCCGCGCGGCAGGTGGCGGCGGTGACAGCGCTGGTGCCCCTCGCGCTCGCCGATGTCGCGGTGGCGCTGGCCGCGAACCTGCGGATGGTGCGCCGGGTGGCCGAGGTCTATGGCGGGCGCAGCGGTGCCCTGGGGTCCTGGCGCGTGCTGCGGGCGGTCTTTGCCCATCTGGTCGCCACGGGCGCGGTCGCCGTTGGCGACGACCTGATCGGGTCGGTCGCGGGCGGGGGGCTGCTGTCGAAGGTCAGCCGCCGCTTCGGCGAGGGCGTGGTGAACGGCGCGCTCACCGCCCGCGTCGGCGTCGCCGCGATTGAGGTCTGCCGCCCCCTGCCCTTCGTCCGCCGCGCGCGCCCGTCCGTCACCGGCCTGATGCGCCGCGCGGTCACCGGCCTGTTCCCCGACAGCACCCGGGACTGACCATGGAAAGCCTTGCGCAAGACCTTGCCACCATGGTCCGCCGCCCGCTGACCGAGGATCACGTCCGCCGCATGGCCGCGGTGGGGGAAACCCGCACCTACGCCCCCGGCGACTGGCTCGTGCGGCTGGGCGACCCCGCCGACACGTTCTTCCATGTGGTCGAGGGCGAGGTCGAGGCGATCGACGCCATCACCGGCGCCCGCTACGGCAACGCGACCCTCGGGCCGAACCAGTTCTTCGGCGAGATCGGGTTCCTGACCGGCGGCGTGGCCCTGCTGGGCGCCCGCGCGGTCACCGCGTCGCACATCATCGCCGTGCCCCGTGCGGCGATGCTGGCGCTCATGGCCGCGATCCCCGAACTCAGCGACATCGTGGTGACCGTGCTGGCCGCGCGCCGCCGCCGCCTGCTCGAATCGAACGAGGCCGCGCTGACCCTGATCGGGGCCGAAGCCGACCGCGCCTTGCGCGAAATCGCGGCCTTTGCCGGGCGCAACCGCATCCCCGTGCGCACCATCGCCCTGGGTAGCCCCGACGCCGCCGCCATTGCCGATGTCTGCGGTCTGCCTCCCGGCCAGCCCGGCGTGATCTTCGGGCGCGACCGGGTGGTGGCCGACCCCTCGCCCGCCGCCATCGCGCGGCTTCTGGGCCTCGACCTGACCGTAGGCGACACCCGCGACTTCGACGTGGTCGTGGTGGGCGGCGGCCCGGCCGGGATCGCCGCCGGGGTCTATGCCGGGTCCGAGGGCCTGCGCGCGCTGGTGCTGGAGGACCTGACCGTGGGCGGGCAGGCCGGACAGTCCAGCCGGATCGAGAACTACATGGGCTTTCCCACCGGCATCTCGGGCGCCGACCTGTGCTGGCGGGGCGAGGTGCAGGCGATGAAGTTCGGCACCCGCTTTGCTATGCCGCGCCGGGCGGTGGCGCTGGACCGGCTGCCGGACGGGCGGTTTTCCGTGGCACTCGACGCGGGCGATCCGGTCA
>DBBA01000052.1 GCA_002291955.1 Rhodobacteraceae bacterium UBA996
CTAACTTACGTCAAGGGCGGAGACGCGCCCGCGAGGAGAACAGGGCGATGGCCCAATCCGGAGATACGGCCGCCGCAGATACGGCTGCCGCAGACACCACCGCCGCGGTGCCCCCGACCGCCCGGGGTCCGGCGATGATCGCGCCCAAGGCCGGGTATCACCACGGCGACCTGCGGGCGCAGCTGGTCGCGGCCGTGCGGGACCTGGTCGAGGAACACGGGCCCGACGGCTTCTCTGTGGCCGAGGCCGCCCGCCGCGCCGGGGTCAGTTCCGCCGCGCCCTACAAGCATTTCCGCGACAAGCCCGAGATCCTGCGCGCCGTCGCGTCCGAGGCGATGGACCGCCTGCGCAGCGCGATGGACGCGGGCGTGGCGGCGCATCCGCCCGGGTCGGTCGAGGGGATCGCCGCGATGGGGCAGGCCTATGTCACCTTCGCCCGCACCGGACCGGGGGTGTTCCGGCTGGTGTTCGGCCTGACCGAAGGGCACGAGGACGACCCCGCGTTGCAGCAGAAGGGGCAGGCCTGCCTGGCCGTCGTCGCCGAGGCCGTCGCGGCCTGTGTCGCGGGGCGGCCCGATGCGCCCGAGGTGCAGCGCGCGGCCTATATCCTGTGGTCCTTCGTGCACGGCCATTCGTTCCTGACCATCGACCGCAAGAACGACAAGCCGGGCGCGCAGATCGACGACTGGGACTATCTGATGACGGTCAGCCGCGGTGTGCTGGGCGCGACACGGGGTCTGGCCGGGACTTGAGGACGACCCTTTCGCCCCGGGCGCGGGTCGCCCATCCTGCGGGCACACGCAGAGGGAGAATCGCATGGCCGAGACAGTGATCGGGGTGATCGGCGGGTCGGGCGTCTATGCCATCGACGGGCTGGAGGATGCGGCCTGGACCACGGTCGACAGCCCGTTCGGCCGTCCGTCCGACGCGATCCTGACCGGGCGGCTGGACGGGGTGCGCATGGCCTTCCTGCCGCGGCACGGGCGGGGGCATGTCCACAGCCCCTCGACCGTGCCCTACCGCGCCAACATCGACGCGCTGAAGCGGCTCGGCGTGACCGACATCGTCAGCGTATCGGCCTGCGGCAGCTTCCGCGAGGCGATGGCACCGGGCGATTTCGTGATCGTGGACCAGTTCATCGACCGCACCCATGCGCGCGCGGCGTCATTCTTCGGGACGGGCTGCGTGGCGCATGTGTCGATGGCGCACCCGGTCTGCCCGCGGCTGGGCGATGCAGCGGAAGCCGCGGCGCGGGCGGAAGGCATCACCGTGCACCGCGGCGGCACCTATCTGGCGATGGAGGGACCGCAGTTCTCGTCGCTGGCCGAAAGCCGCATGTACCGCGAGGTCTGGGGTTGCGACGTGATCGGCATGACCAACATGCCCGAGGCGAAACTCGCCCGCGAGGCCGAGATCTGCTATGCGACCGTCGCGATGGTCACCGACTATGACTGCTGGCACCCGGGGCATGACGCGGTGGACGTGGCCGACGTGATCCGCGTGCTGACCGGGAACGCGGCCCGCGCCCGGGCACTGGTGGCGCGCCTGCCGGGGCTGCTGGGCGCCACGCGCGCGCCCTGCCCGCACGGCTGCGACCGGGCGCTCACGACCGCGATCATGACCGCGCCCGACAAGCGCGATCCGGCGCTGGTGGCGCAACTGGCGGCGGTGGCCGGGCGGGTGCTGTAGGCCGCGGCCCCCCTGCCTTCATCCTTGCCCAAATACCTCGGGGGTGCGGGGGCAGAGCCCCCGCGGCGACCTCAGGCCAGGACCAGCGGCCAGCCCAGCCAGTCGGCCAGCGCGTCGGTCACGGCGTCGGGGGCTTCCAGCGTGGGCAGGCATCCGGCCGTGTCGATCACCCGGGCCTGGATGTGCGGGGTCGCGCGGTCCAGCGCCTCGACCCGTTCGGGGCGCAGGCGGGGGTCGTGCTCACCGCCGATGACCAGCGTCGGCACCGCCAGCGACCGCAAGACGCGCGTCCGGTCGCCGCGGCGCTGCAGGGCGCGGGTCTGCCGGACGAAGACCTGGGGGCCGAGCGTCGTTGCCATGTCCATGACCGTGGCCAGAACCGGCCAGGCGAAGGGTCCGGGGGCCAGCATGTCGGGCGTGATCTCGGCCCGCATTGCCTCGCGCAGGCGGCCGGTGCGCGCCAGCACCAGCCGTGCCTCGCGCGAGGCCGACACGGCGGGGCTGTCGGCCACCGGATCGCAGGCGATGAGGGCCAGCCGGGATGCCCGGCCGGGGGCGGCGCGGGCGATTTCCAGCGCGATGGCGCCGCCGAGGCCCGCCCCCACCACCGCAAAGCGGGGAGGAGCGGCGGCCAGCACGGACTGTGCCATCTCGCCGATCGTCTCGCCCTGCGCGAGCGAGGCGACGGTGACCGGGCGGTGTGCGGACAGGGCCGAGACCTGGGCGTGAAAGGCGCGCGCATCGCCCATGAAGGGGGGCAGGAACAGCACCGGCTCGGTTACCGGGCGGGCACCGGTCAGGACCAGGGGCGCGGGCGGCCGCAAGGCGGACGGCGTCAGCGGCAGGTTCATCGACAGGGGGCTCCTGCGGCGGCGGGGATCGACTTGTCCCCCAAGTTATCCACAGGTTAGGCAGCCCGTGCGGGGCCTGTCCACACGGGGACTGCGCCAATCATGGGACGACGTGGCAGGAATGTCGCAACAAATCCAAGGGTTTCGCCACATCTGGCGGCCCATGCCGCGGGGATCGCTAGGGCTTGTGCAGGGTCAGGACCTCGGCCACCGATGCCCGGATCAGGGCCAGACTGCCGGGATCGGACATGCGGTGGTCGGCGCCCTTGACCATGGTCAGGCGGATGTCGGGGCCGGTGGCGTGGCGGAACAGCTTCAGCGCATGGTCCATCGGCACGTCGGTGTCGGCGGTGCCGTGGATCAGGCGGACGGGGAACGGCAGGTCGAGCGGTCCGCGCAAGGTCAGGTTGCGGCGCCCGTCCTCGATCAGCGCGCGGGTGATGACGTAGGGCTCGGGGGCGTAGTCCGTGGGCTCCTCGATCCGGCCCGTCTCCAGCAGGCGGGCGCGGGTGGCGGGGTCCCAGCCGGCCCACATCAGGTCCTCGGTGAAGTCGGGCGCGGCGGCGATGCCGACCAGTCCCGCGACACGGTCGGGCCGGGCGCGGGCCAAGAGGAGCGCGATCCAGCCGCCCATGCTGGAGCCCACCAGCACCTGCGGGCCGTCGGTCAGCGCATCCAGCACCGCGGCGGCGTCCTGCGCCCAGTCGCTGACCGTCAGGTCGGCGAACCGCCCGTCCGAGGCGCCGTGGCCGGAATAGTCGAAGCGGACGAGGGCGCGGCCCGTGGCCTGGGCCCAGGATTGCAGGTCCATCGCCTTGGTCCCGGTCATGTCGGACCGGAAGCCACCCAGGAACACCACGCCGGGACCGCGACCCGGCGTGCGGTGATACGCGATCCGGCGGCCCTGCGGGGTGGTCAGCATGTCGGGCATCGGCGCCTCCGTCGTCGCGGGACGGGGGTATGTGGCGGCGGCGCCCGGCGCAAGAGGCGCGCGTTGACAGGCCGCGCCCGGGGCGCTACCCCACCCGTCGAACATATCCCGCAACCGGGCGTGCCGTGGGCGCCGAACCGACGAGGAGCAAGGCCGATGAGCCTGGACCAGTCCCCTACCATTGCGTTGACCTTTCCCGATGGGGCCGTGCGCGCCCATCCGCGGGGCGTGACGGCGATGCAGGTCGCGGCGGCGATCTCGCCCTCGCTGGCCAAGAAGGCGATCAGCGCCACCGTCAACGGGGCGCACTGGGACCTCGCCTGGCCCATCGACGCGGACGCCACCATTGCCATTCACACGATGCAGGACCAGCCCCAGGCGCTGGAACTGATCCGGCATGACCTGGCGCATGTCATGGCCCGCGCGGTGCAGGAAATCTGGCCCGACGTGAAGGTCACCATCGGTCCGGTGATCGACAACGGCTGGTACTACGACTTTGACCGGGCCGAACCCTTCACGCCCGATGACCTCGGCCAGATCGAGGCGCGGATGCGCGCGATCATCAATGCCCGCGATCCGGTGCGGACCGAGGTCTGGAGCCGCGCCGATGCCATCGCGCATTACGAGGGCCGGGGCGAGCCCTACAAGGTGGAACTGGTGCAGGCGATCCCCGACGACGGGCAGCCGATCCGGATGTACTGGCATGGCGACTGGCAGGACCTGTGCCGCGGCCCGCACCTGCAGCACACCGGGCAGCTTCCGTCGGACGGGTTCAAGCTGATGAAGGTCGCGGGGGCCTACTGGCGCGGCGATTCCTCGCGCCCGGTCCTGCAGCGCATCTATGGCGTGGCGTTCCGGTCGCGCGAAGACCTGAAGGCGTACCTGAACTTCCTCGAGGAAGCCGAGAAGCGCGACCACCGGCGGCTGGGGCGCGAGATGGAGCTGTTCCATTTCCAGGAGGAAGCGCCGGGCATGGTGTTCTGGCACCCCAACGGCTGGTCGGTCTATCGCGCGCTGGAGGACTACATGCGCCGCCGTCTGGGCGTGGCGGGATACAAGGAAATCCGCACGCCGCAGGTGGTGGACCGCAAGCTGTGGGAGGCGTCGGGCCACTGGGCCAACTACCGCGAGAACATGTTCATCACCGAGATCGACGAGGAACATGCCAACGAGAAGCGCGTGAACGCGCTGAAGCCGATGAACTGCCCCTGCCATGTGCAGGTGTTCAACCAGGGGCTCAAGAGCTACCGCGACCTGCCGCTGCGGCTGGCCGAGTTCGGGTCCTGCCACCGGTACGAGGCGCATGGCGCGCTGCACGGGCTGATGCGGGTGCGCGGGTTCACCCAGGACGACGCGCACATCTTCTGCATGGAAAGCCAGATCGAGGCGGAATGTGCGGCCTTCATCGGGCTTCTGTCGTCGGTCTATCGCGACCTTGGCTTCGTGAAGTTCGACATCAAGCTGTCCACCCGGCCCGAGGTGCGGGCCGGGTCGGACGAGACCTGGGACCGCGCGGAATCCGCGCTGGAGAACGCGGTGCGCAAGGTCACGAACGACTATGTCGTGGACCCGGGCGAGGGCGCGTTCTATGGCCCGAAGCTCGACTTCAAGCTGACCGATGCCATCGGGCGCGAATGGCAGTGCGGCACGTTCCAGTGCGATTTCGTGCTGCCGGAACGGCTGGGCGCGGAGTATGTCGGCCCGGATGGGGCCAAGCACCGCCCGGTCATGCTGCACCGCGCGATCCTGGGGTCGTTCGAGCGGTTCATCGGGATTCTCATCGAGAACTACGCGGGCAAGCTGCCGCTGTGGCTGGCGCCGCGGCAGGTGGTTGTCGCGTCCATCGTGTCGGATGCCGATGCCTGCGTGACCGACATCACCGCCCGGCTGCGCGCGGCAGGCCTGCGGGCCGAGGCCGATACGCGGAACGAGAAGATCAACTACAAGGTCCGCGAGCACAGCCTTGGCAAGGTGCCGGTGATCCTGGCCATCGGCATGCGCGAGGTCGAGGACGGCACGGCCAGCGTGCGCCGCCTGGGTGAAAGCGCGACCGAGACGGTGGCGGTGGACGACCTGATCGACCGGCTGGTGGCCGAGGCGACGCCCCCCGACCTGCGCTAGGGGCCGATTCGCGGCGCCGGGCACCTGGCGCCGCGTCGTGGCGGTTGCGCGCCTGCACGAGAGGCCGTCCGTCTGGTCGTTCGGGACCTGCAAACGTCGCCAAGGGGCGGCTGGGCGGCCTGCGGGGACACCGATCTGGCGGTTTTGCTTGCGCTGTGGTGCAGATGTGCCACCTTTCCACCCAAGGACAGCGTACTTTCTGCCACGACCGCCCTCCGGAACCGGGGGCAGCCGGACCTGAAAGACCTCGGCTGCGACCTTCCCGCCGCAATTCCGCGGTCGGGTGCGTGAGGGGAGAAGCGGAATGCCGACGGGCACCGTGAAGTGGTTCAACGCGACCAAGGGGTACGGGTTCATCGCCCCCGATGGTGGCGGCAAGGACGTGTTCGTGCACATCTCGGCCGTGGAACGGGCCGGCCTGCGTGCGCTGAACGACAACCAGAAGATCGGCTACGAGCTGCAGGAAGGCCGGGACGGCCGCGCGTCGGCCACGGACCTGCGGCTGCTCTGACGGACCGGCCCGGTGGATCGCGCCGCCGGGTGCAGGGCGCCCGGTGGCCTGGCCGTGCGCTGGCGTGCGGCGTCAGCCCGCGTCGGCCGGAGGAGGCGCGTTGTCCAGCACTTCCCACCCCTCGCCCATGGCGACGATGCAACTGGTGCCCGCCGCATAGGTGACGACCATCGTCCAGTTCCCGGTGCCGGGTTCGGTCCAGACCTCGACCACACTGTCCTTGTCGCGGATGCCCACGGCCGACCGTTCCGCGCGGAACTGGACCGACAGGCGCGTCTGCATGTCGGACTGCAGCGAGCAGAGCATTTCCGCGATGGGGGTGGTTGCTGCGGCGGGTGTCGCCGTCGTCAGCAGGGCCCCAGACAGGGCGGAGATCAGGCGAAGGCGGGTCGGCCAGACCATAGTGATTCGGCTCCTTCCGTGCTGATACACAGGAACGTAACACCAAGATGACGGTCTGCGGATAACAATTCTCTACAGGACCCGGCGCATGGGGGCAAAGGCCAGGCCCGGGGCCGGCACCCCGCGTCTGGCTGCGCGAATTGGCGGCACCCGCGGGATGCGGCGACGGGGTCCCGCGCAGGGGCGGGCCGTCCCGGTGGCGGGTCAGCCGTCCGCGCGCAGGCGCAGGTTCTGGGGGTCGTGAGGGCTGTCGGCAACCACGCGGGCGGGCCAGAGGTCCCCCAGCATCCGCACCTGCAGCACCGTGCCGGGCGCGGTCAGGTCCGGGCGGACATAGCCCATCCCGATGGACTGGCCGAACACCGGCGACCAGCCGCCCGAGGTCAGGCGGCCGACCTTCTGCCCGTCGTGCAGCAATGCCTCGCGCCCCCAGGGGTCGGCGTCGGGGGGGCCGTCGATCAGGACGGTCACGCAGGCGGACCGGATGCCTTTGGCCAGCATCGCGTCACGCCCGTGGAAGTCCTTGGTCAGGTCCACGAAGCGGTCGAGGCCGCCTTCCAGCGGCGTCGCGTCGCGGCCGAGTTCGGTGCCGAAGGCGCGATAGGATTTCTCCTGCCGCAGCCAGTTCTGCGCGCGGGCACCGACGGGCTTCAGGCCCAGCGGCTCGCCCGCGTCCATCAGCCGGTCCCACAGGTGGTTCTGCATCTCGATCGGGTGATGCAGTTCCCAGCCGAGTTCGCCGGTATAGGCCACCCGCACGGCGCGGACCGGCACCATCCCCAGTTCGATGTCGCGCACCGACAGCCAGGGGAAGCGAGCGTTCGACAGGGCGGTGTCGGGGTCGGCGTCGCGGATCAGGCGCTTGAGGATGTCGCGCGACCGGGGACCGGCGAGGGCGAAGACGCCCCACTTGGTCGTCACGTCCTCCTCGTTCAGGCGACCGAAGCGGTCCTCCTGCGCCATCACGGCCTTGTACAGGTTGTCCTGGTCGTAGGCGTGCCAGGCCCCGGCGGAGATGAGGGTGTAGTCGTTTTCGGCGGTGCGCAGGATCGTGTATTCGGTGCGCGTCGTGCCCGTGGCGGTGAGCGTATAGGTCAGGTTGATCCGGCCGGGCTTGGGCAGGCGGTTCGTGGTGAACCAGTCAAGGAAGGCCGTCGCCCCCGGCCCGCTGAGGCGGTGCTTGGCAAAGGCGGTCGCGTCGATCAGGCCCGCGGTAGACCGCACCGACTGCGCCTCGGCCATCGCATGGGGCCACCACGTGCCGCGCCGGAAGCTGCGCCCGTCGTGGTCGAACCCTTCGGGCGCGTCCACGGGGCCATAGTAGATCGGCCGTTCCCAGCCGTTCACCTGCCCGAACTGCGCGCCCCGGGCCTTTTGCCGGTCATAGGCGGGGCTCGTCCGCAGCGGACGGCAGGCGGGGCGTTCCTCGTCGGGGTGGTGCAGGATGAAGACGTGGTCGTAGCATTCCTCGTTCTTGCGCGAGGCATACTCGGTCGTCATCCAGTCCTGCCCGAACCGCCGTGGGTCGAGGGACGCCATGTCGATCTCGGCCTCGCCTTCGGTCATCATCTGGGCGAGGTAGTGGCCGGTACCGCCTGCCGCGGTGATCCCGAAGCTGAAGCCTTCGGCGAGCCACATGTTGGTCAGCCCCGGCGCGGGGCCGACCAGCGGGTTGCCGTCGGGGGTGTAGCAGATCGGCCCGTTGTAGTCGTCCTTGAGGCCCACCGTCTCGGACGACGGGATGCGGTGGATGAAGGACATGTATTCGGCCTCGATCCGTTCGAGGTCGAGGGGAAAGAGGTCGGCGCGGAAGCTGTCGGGCACGCCGTAGGGGAAGCGGGCAGGGGCGCCCTTTTCGTAGGGACCGAGGATCCAGCCGCCGCGCTCCTCGCGTACGTACCACTTGGCGTCGGCGTCGCGCAGGACGGGGTGCTGGGGGTTGGTCTTGCGCCAGTCCACCAGTGCGGGATCGGGCTCGGTGACGATGTACTGGTGTTCGACCACCACGGCGGGGGTCTTGATCCCCAGAAGCCGGGCCGTGCGCTGCGCGTGGTTGCCGGTGGCGGTGACGACATGCTCGGCAGTGATCTCGATCCGCTCGTCGGAGGGGACCAGGTTGCCGCCCTGTTCCACCATCTTCGTCAGGGTCACGACCCATTCCGACCCGGTCCAGCGATAGGCGTCGGCCTGCCAGCGGCGTTCGATGGTGGCACCATGCTGGCGCGCGCCCTTGGCCATTCCTTGCGTCACGTCGGCGGGGTTGATGTAGCCGTCCTGCGGGTGGAACAGGGCACCGACCAGGTCCTCGGTCCGGACCAGGGGCCAGCGGTCCTTGATCTGCCGGGGCGTCAGGAACTGGTGCTCGATCCCCACGGTCTCGGCGGTGGTGGAGTACAGGCGGTATTCGTCCATCCGGGCGGCCGTCTGCGCCATGCGCAGGTTGCCGACCACCGCGAACCCGGGATCAAGCCCGGTCTCGGCCTGCAACCCCTTGTAGAAGCGCACGGAATAGTCGTGGATGTGGCTGGTCGCGTAGCCCATGTTGAACAGGGGCAGAAGCCCCGCCGCGTGCCAGGTGGACCCGGCGGTGAGCTCGTCCCGTTCGACCAGGAGCGTGTCCCAGCCCGCGCGCGCCAGGTGATAGGTGATCCCCGCCCCCACCGCGCCGCCGCCCACCACCAGTGCCCTGACATGCGTCTTCATGGCCCGCACTCCTGCCGCTTGCGCGCCCGACACTGAACCATCGCCGCGTCCCGCGGCAGACCCCCGCGACACCCCGCCGCGCGATTGCGACATCGGCAGCGCGCGCGGGGGGCGCTGCCCCGCGGCCTTGCCGTCGGTCCCGCGGGGGCAGACAGCCCCCCGCCTGCCTTGTCGCCTGCCTGCGCCGCAGCTAACCATGCAGGCGCGAGGGAGGGCGGCGATGCAGGTGATCCGGACCAAGGCTGCGATGCGCGACATCTCGCGCGGTTGGCGCCGTTCGGGGGCGCGGGTCGGGCTGGTGCCGACCATGGGCTATCTGCATGACGGGCACCTGGCGCTGGTGCGCGCGGCGCGGGCGCGGGCCGACCGGGTGGTCGTGTCGATCTTCGTCAATCCCACGCAGTTCGGACCCACCGAGGATTTCGCGGCCTACCCGCGCGACGAGGCGCGCGACCTGGCCCTCCTGCGGGCCGAGGGGGTGGATGCGATGTTCGCCCCCGATGCCGCCGAGATGTACCACCCCGACCGGCAGACCATCGTCGAGACGACGGACCTTGCCCGCGTCCTGATGGGCAAACTGCGGCCCGGGCATTTCCGCGGTGTGGCGACCGTGGTGACGAAGCTGTTCCACATCGTC
Source organism: Rhodobacteraceae bacterium UBA996 (assembly GCA_002291955.1). Taxonomy (GTDB): domain Bacteria; phylum Pseudomonadota; class Alphaproteobacteria; order Rhodobacterales; family Rhodobacteraceae; genus UBA996. The sequence goes on from DBBA01000052.1 coordinate 9,846, forward strand.
GAGCCCGACCTCGCCTGCTTCGGCGAGAAGGATTTCCAGCAGCTGGCGGTGATCCGCACCATGGTCCGCGACCTGGACATGGCTGTGGAGATCGTGGGTGTCCCCACGGTGCGGGAGCCCGACGGGCTGGCGATGTCGTCGCGCAATGTGCGCCTGACGCCCGAGAATCGCGCCACCGCGCCGGTGCTGGCGCGCGCGCTGGACCTTGGCGCGCGGCTGGCGCGCGAGGGCGCCACCGCCCCGCAGATCGTGCGCGCCGTGCGCGATGCTATCGACGCGGAACCCCGGGCCAACGTGCAGTCGGTCGATCTGCGCGATGCCGGGACGCTGGCCACCGTGCAGGGGCGCCTGACCCGGCCCGCCGTGGTGCTGCTGGCGGTGCGGTTCGGTGCGGTGCTGCTGATCGACCAGCGCGTGATCGCGCCCTGAGGGAAGGAGAGCCCCCATGTCCACCGAGCCCGCGCCGAAGCCCGTCCGCCGGATCACCGTGCCCGACATCGCCGCGCGCAAGGGCGGCGCGCCGATCGTGGCGCTGACGTCCTATCACGCGCATACGGCCGCCATCGTGGACCGGCACGCCGACCTGATCCTGGTGGGCGACTCGCTTGGCATGGTCATGCACGGGATGGAGACGACCGTGGGCGTGCCGCTTGACCTGATGCTGATGCATGGTCGTGCCGTGGTCCGGGGGACCCGCCGCGCGCTGGTCGTCGTGGACATGCCGTTCGGCACCTATGAGGAAAGCCCCAACGTCGCCTTCCGCAATGCCGCAACCATCCTGAAGGAAACCGGCTGCGGCGCGGTCAAGCTGGAAGGCGGGGCGCGCATGGCCGAGACGATCCGCTTCCTGACCGAGCGTGGCGTACCGGTGATGGCGCATGTGGGCCTGACCCCGCAATCGGCGCTGACCATGGGCGGGTTCAAGACCCAAGGGCGCGACCCCGCGACCTGGGCCACCCATGTGGCCGATGCGGTGGCGGTGGCGCAGGCGGGGGCGTTCTCGGTCGTGGTGGAAGGCGTGGTCGAGGGGCTGGCGCGCGAGATCACGCAAGCCGTAGCGATCCCCACCATTGGCATCGGCGCGAGCGTCGATTGCGACGGGCAGATCCTGGTGCTCGAGGACATGCTGGGCCTGAACCCGAAGCCGCCGAGGTTCGTCAAGACCTATGGCGCGCTGGGGCAGGCGATCGAGGATGCGGTGCGCGGCTATGCGGACGATGTCCGCGCGCGGGCGTTTCCGACCGACGCGCAGACCTATCGCTGAGGGCGCGTCAGGCCAGCGCCAGCCAGACCGCGACCGCGACCAGCCCCAGCGCCTGAACGCGCAGCGCGGTGCGCAGTCGGGCGGGCGAGGACACCAGCCGGTGGACGCTGCCCGCCGCCACCACGATTCCTGCGTGCACTGCCGTCGCCACGGCCGTGTAGGCGCCCGCAAGAACCAGCCGGTCGGCGGTCGAGGGCGTGGCGCCCGGTGGCAGGAAGGACGGAACGACCACGGCGAAGAACAGGACCGTCTTCGCGTTCAGGAGGTTGCCGATCAGGCCGCGCAGGAAGTGCGCGCGGGCCGATGCACCCGCCACGCCGCCTTCGTCGCGTTCCGTGGTGCCGCGCCAGGCGAGCCACGCGAGCCACAAAAGCCACGCGATGCCCGCCACCCGCACCAGCGGATCGGCCCAGGGCGCCGCCGCAAACAGCGCCGCCACGCCGACCGAGGCCGCCGAGCCCAGGATCGCGAGGCCGAGCGCCACGCCCGCCACGGCGGCCAGTCCGCGCGCGCGCCCCTCGGTCGCGGCGACGAGCGCAAGGTAGCCCATGTTCGGCCCGGGCGTCAGTTCGACGATCAGGCTGGCGAGGACGAAGGGAGCAAGTGCCGCGGCGGTCAGATCCACTTGGCGAGCGGCGGAAGGCTCATCAGAACCGCGTTCGCGTCGTGGCCGGTTTCCAGCCCGAACTTCGTGCCGCGGTCATAGATCAGGTTGTATTCGGCATAGAGCCCGCGGTGGACCAGTTGCGCGTCCTTGTCGGCGGGGGTGAAGGCTTCGGTGCGGCGCTTTTCCATCAGGGGCACGAAGGCGGGCAGGAAGGCCGCGCCCACGTCGCGGGTCAGGGCAAAGTCGGCCTCCCAGTCGCCGGTGCAGCGGTCGTCGTAGAAGATGCCGCCGACGCCCCGGGCGCGGCCGCGGTGCGGGACGAAGAAGTATTCGTCGGCCCAGGCCTTGTAGCGGGGGTAGATGTCGGGCCCGTGCGGGTCGCAGGCGGATTTCAGGACGGCGTGGAAGGCGGCGGTGTCCTCGCCGACCTCGAGGCAGGGGTTGAGGTCGGAGCCGCCGCCGAACCACCAGGCGTGGGGCGTCCAGAACATGCGGGTGTTCATGTGGACGGCGGGCGCCCGGGGGTTCTGCATGTGGGCAACGAGGCTGATGCCGGAGGCCCAGAAGCGCGGATCGGCGTCCATGCCGGGGATGCCCTTGCGCGCGGCCATGGCGGCCTGTGCGCGGGGCTGAAGCGTGCCGTACACGGTGGACACGTTCACGCCCACCTTCTCGAACACGCGGCCGCCGCGCAGGACGCTCATCAGACCTCCACCCGCGTCCGTGTCGCCATCGGCATGGCGGCGGGTTTCCGTCACCTCGAACCGGCCCGGGGCCATGTCGGCGAAGGGGCCGGTGCTGTGGCTGTCCTCGAGCGCCTCGAACGCTGCGACGATGCGGTCGCGGAGCGTGCGGAACCAGGCGCTGGCGCGGGCCTTTTCGTCGGCCATGCTGTCGGGGAGAAGGGCGGTGTCATGCGGCATGGGTCACTCTCCTGTCAGGCGCAGTTAACAGGATCGGTGTGCGGGCGACAACCGTGGCGCCGGGACGCAGGCGAGAGGCGGGGGCGCATGCGGGAGACGGAGGCGGAGGGGGGCTGCCCGCAACTCTCGAAAGAAGGGGGCTCTGCCCCCCGGCGCGGCTTGCGCCGCGCTCCCCCCGGGGTATTTGGAAGAGGATGAAGGGAACGACGCGCCCCGGGCCGGGGCGGGCCCGGACCTGGGCGGGACCGTCCGCCCGCGCGAAGGAGTGCGCCGATGCGATACAGCCATTCTGTCCTGATCGGGACCATCGCCGTGGTGCTGGCCGCCTGCGGCACGCCGCAGGAGCGCTGCATCGCCCGCGAGAGCCGCGACCTGCGGGTGCTGGACCAGCTGATTGCCGAGACCGAGGGCACCATCGCCCGGGGCTTTGCGCTGGAGCAGGAGAGCTTCGTCATCACCCAGACGGTGCCCTGCCAGGTGCGCGGGCCGAACAACACCATCGTGACCGACCTGTGCGAGACCGAGCAGGTGGTGGAGCGCACGCGGCCCGTGGCGGTGAACCTGGATGACGAGCGGGCCAAGCTGCGGTCGATGCAGGCGCGGCGGGCAGAGCTGGCGCAGACCGTAGGCGGGCGGATCGAGGCCTGTCGCGTGGCCTATCCCGAGTAGCAGGGGCGCGACGCTCCCTGGCGGTCAGTGGACGGTCAGAGGGCGGCGGTCGGGACCGTCCGTGCGCTGGGCCGTCAGTGGGCGGGCGTGCCGGACGGGTCGATCAGGGTGCGGCCCCCGTCCACGGTCAGGATCTGGCCGGTCATGAACTGGGACGCATCCGAGGCGAGGAACTGCGCCACCTCGGCCAGCTCGGAGGGCGGCGCGATGCGGCCCATCGGCGTGTGGGCGATGATGTCCTCGCGCGCGGTGTCGTCGCCCTTGATCCGTTCGCGCAGGGACGCGCTCATCACGCTGCCCGGCGCCACGGCGTTCACCCGGATGCGGTGCGGAGCGAGGGCCACGGCCATGGCGCGGGTCATCTGGTCAAGCGCGGCGGTGGCGACCGAGTAGCCCAGAAGCTCGGCCTGGGCGCGCCGCGCGGCGATGGACGAGACGTTGACGATGGCCCCGATCGGACCATCGGTCCGGCCCTGCCGTTCGGCCAGCGCGATCATCTTGCGCGCGGTGTGCTGGGTCAGGCGCAGCGCCGTCATCAGGTTCTGTTGCAGCATGTCCTCGACCAGATCGGCCTCGGGCGACAGGGGGTCGGACAGGGCCACCGACCGGCTGGCGTTCACCAGGATGTCGACACCATCGAAGGCCTCGATCGTCGCGGACAGGAGGTTGGCGATGTTCAGCTTGCGCGTCAGGTCGCAGGCGAAGGTGCGCACGGTGGACCCGTCGGCGGCGGCATCGTCGCCCACCTCGGACATCAGGCGGGGTTCGTCGCGGTCGGCGAACATCACGCGGGCGCCGGATTCGACGAAGTGCCGGGCGATGGCCAGACCGATCCCGTGCGCGGCGCCGGTCACGATGGCCGACTTGCCGGACAGCGACAGAGACATGGGCGTGTTCCCTTGTGGTTTCGGTCAGCGTCTTGCGGGGGGGCGCGGGCGGCTGGCGCGGATCAGCTTGAACGGGCCGCGGTGCCCGGGGTCGAGGTCGGCCACCTCGGCAAAGGCCTCGGCCAGTGCCGCTTCGTAGGGCAGATGCCGGTTGGCCACAAGGAAAAGCGCCCCGGACGGCCGCAGGAGCCGTGCCGCCGCCCGGATGAAGGCGCGGCCGAGATCGGGGTCGGTGGTGCGCCCGCGGTGGAAGGGGGGGTTGGTCACGACCGCGTCGAAGCCCTGCGCGTCGGCGAACCGCGTCGCGTCGGCCCAGTGAAACCGCGCCCGCGGGTCGTGGGCCAGCCCGAGGCGCGCCAGGTCGAGCACGGCGTGGTCGGCCTCGACAAGGTGCAGTTCGGTCACCTCGGGGCGGGTCAGGATGGCGCGGGACAGGTAGCCCCAGCCTGCGCCCAGGTCGGCCACCCGGCCCGACAGGCGCGCCGGAAGCGCTGAGGCGAGGGCGACCGAGGCGGGATCGGGGCCGTCGGCAGAGAAGGCCCCGGCGGCGGTCAGCAGTCCGTCGCCGACCGCGACGGGTTGCCCGGCAGCTTCCCAGGCTGTCCAGTCGGCGCCGGGATCCGGGGCCAGCGTGAAGGTCTTGCCATGCGCCTTGGACAGCACCTCGCCCACCCGGCCCCGGGTCCGCAGGTCGCGCAGCATCGCGTCGATGCCGTCGGTCTTCTGCCCGTCCACCACCACCGGTCCGCCCGCGGCCAGCCGGACCGCGCGGGCGACGGCCATGCGGGCAGCGGCGCGGGAGCGCGGCAGGAACACCACGGCGCCGGTGAACCGGTCGTCCGGGACCAGGGGCGTGACGGCGAAGCCCGCTGCGGCCAGCGCGTCATGGTCCGGGCGGACCGGTTGCACGGCCCGCAGCCGGTCGCGCGGAAGGGCGGCCAGCGCCCCGGGGTCGACCGGGTTCAGGAGAAGGATCACCCCCTCGGGCGGCAGGAGCGCCGCGCCGGAGGCGAGCGCGGCGGACAGTCGGTCGGTCGGCATGGGCAGGGCGCGCGCCCTATTCCTTTTCCATCGTGCACTGCAGCGGATGCTGGTGCCGCCGGGCAAAGTCCATGACCTGTCCGACCTTCGTCTCGGCCACCTCGTAGGAGAACACGCCGACGACCGCGACGCCCTTCTTGTGGACGGTCAGCATCAGTTCGAAGGCCTGTGCGTGGCTGAGGCCGAAGAAGCGTTCGAGCACGTGAACGACGAACTCCATCGGGGTGTAGTCATCGTTCAGCAGCAGCACCTTGTAGAGCGGCGGGCGCTTGGTCCGGGTCTTGGTTTCCAGGACCACGCCCGTGCCGGAACCGCCCGGCCCGGGGGGGTCGGCCATCATGCGCGGCGGGGTGTCGGACGCGATCAAGGCGCGATGCTCGTGTTGCAGGCGGGGGTTGTGTGCCGTGTATATATATTCCGCAGGGTCCCGGTGAAAAGACCCGAACGGTCAGGAGCGCAGATTGGACACGCCGGGAATGGTCGCCTTCGACGCGGATGACACGCTGTGGCACAACGAGCGGGCGTTCCGCATGACGCAGGGGCGGTTTGCCGAGTTGCTGGCCGACCACGGGCCGCCCGAGGCGCTGATGGACCGGCTCATGGCGGCCGAGCGGCGCAACCTGGGCCGCTACGGGTTCGGGGTGAAGGGGTTCGTGCTGTCGATGATCGAGACGGCGGTGGATGTGGCGGGCGACCGGCTGCCCCCGCGTGTGGTGCGCGAGCTGATCGCCTGCGGGCACGAGATGCTGGCCCATCCGATCGACCTTTTGCCCCATGCGGCCGAAACGGTGGCGGCCGTGGTCGGGGCGGGGCACCGGGTGGCGCTGATCACCAAGGGCGATCTGGTGGACCAGGAGCGCAAGCTGGCGCAGTCCGGGCTGGGCGAGATGTTCGACGCGGTCGAGATCGTGTCGGACAAGACGCCCGGCGCCTATCGCGCGGTGTTTGCGCGGCTGGGGGCCTCGGCCGCACATGCGGTGATGGTCGGCAATTCGTTGCGGTCGGACGTGCTGCCGGTGCTGGAGATCGGCGGCTGGGGGGTGCACGTGCCGCACGACCTGACCTGGGAATACGAACGGGCCGAGGCGCCCGAGGCCCATCCTCGGTTCCGACAGATACCACATCTGGGCGAGTTGCCCGCGCTTCTTACCACAATTTGACGGCGGGCACCCGGGCGGTGCTGATCCGCCACAGCGCGGATCGCGCTGATCTTTCAGGTTTTCCCGCCGGACCCGCCCGTGGTATCCTGCGGGGAATCTGGGCGATACGACCCGGGAACCGAGGCAGAGATACAGGACAAGGGGCGCGACGTGGTTGCACGTCTCGGGCGTTGGGCATTTCCTGCCCTGATCATGGGCATGGCCTGTCTGGTGGTGCTGCTGCCGGCCGTGGTCCGGGCGGCCCCCTTTGCCGCGATGGTGATGGACGCGCGCACCGGCGAGGTGTTGCAGTCCACCAACGCCGACACGCGGCTGCACCCGGCGTCGCTGACCAAGATGATGACGCTCTACATCGCGTTCGAGGCGGTGAAGCGCGGCGAGATCACGCTCGACACGATGGTGACGGTGTCGGCGAATGCGGCGCGGGAACCGCCGTCGCGGCTGGGGCTGCGGGCGGGGCAGCGGATCGCGCTGCGCCACCTGATCCGCGCCGCCGCGCTGCGGTCGGCGAATGACGCCGCGACCGCCATCGGCGAGGCGATCGAGGGCGGCGAGGCGGCGTTTGCCCGGCGGATGAACCGGACGGCGCAGGCGCTGGGGATGACCCGGACGACGTTCCGCAACATGCACGGGCTGACCGCCGACGGCCACCTGTCCACGGCGCGCGACATGACGATCCTTGGCCGTCGCCTGCTGTTCGACCATCCCGAATACTACAACATCTTCTCGCGCCGGACGGCCGATGCCGGGATCGCGCAGGTCGCGAACACGAATCGGCGGTTCCTGGACAGCTATCCGGGTGCCGACGGCATCAAGACCGGCTTCACCATCGCCGCGGGCTACAACCTGACCGCGTCGGCCCAGCGCGGGAACAAGCGGATCATCGTGACCGTGTTCGGGGGCACGTCGACCGCGCAGCGCAATGCCCGGGTGTCGGAATTGATGGATGCGGGGTTCCGCGCGGCCCCGAACCGTGCGCGGACCGTGCCGCCGCCGACCCCGGACTATTCGGTGGCCGAGGATGAGGTGCTGATGTCGGCGGCAGGCGCGGAGTCGGCGCCGGCGGGCCGCACGCTGCGGCTTGTGCGTGCTGTCGCGCAAAGCCCGCGCCCGCCCGCGCGGCCTGGCGCGGCCACTGCTCCGGCGGCGACCGAGCCGCTGGTTGCCGCCCTGCAACCGGCCATCGCCACGGCCCTGGCCGAGGCGACGGCAGAGGTGCCCGAGGTGGCGCCTGCCGACCCCGTGCTTGCCGAGACCATCCCGGCCGCGACCGACGACGCGATCGCGCTGGCGCTGGCCGAAGCGCTGGCCCAGCCGACCGATGCGCTGGCCGATGCCGACAGCGTCGCCGCGGACACGGGACAGCCTGAGGCGGGGCCGCAGGACAGCGCGCCGACCACCGAGGTGCTGGTTGCCGCCCTGCCCGGGGCGCCGCCGGATGCCGCGGCGCAAGCCGCGGAATCGGGCGAGACAGGCCTGGGGTTCATCGACCTTGCAGCGCTGTCGGACGCGGCGACGACACTGCCGGTGCAGGACCAGACCGGGCAGCCCGAGACCGCGGACAGCGGCATCTTCCTGGCATCGGTCCGCCCCGATGCGGTGATCCCGCCCGTCCCCGAGACCGAGGTAGTGACGCGCCTGTCGACCTCGG
>DBBA01000343.1:0-2331 GCA_002291955.1 Rhodobacteraceae bacterium UBA996
CGAGCCCCATCCCGCCCAGAAGAAGCCCCGAGACTCCCAGTGCGACCTGCGCGAAGTGGAAGAAGCGGACCGCGTTCTTGGTGCGGTAGCCCGCCTGCAGAAGCTTCATCCGCACGGCCGAGTATTCCTCGGTGTTCTGCGGTTCCAGGAAGTTGGCGTAGCGTTCCAGCTTGTCGCGCTTGCTGTCGGTGCGCAGCTTCTGCTGCTTGGCCGGGACCTTGGTCGTCTCGGTGCGGGCGGCCTTGAGCTTGTCCAGCGGATCGACGTTGCGGCGCAGGAGTACCGGCAGCGTCAGGAGGATCAGGAACAGGCCCAGCACGCCCACTGCGATCAGCGGTCCGAAGGGACCCAGCGCATCGGTCAGCGCGGTGTTCAGTCCGTCAAGCATCGTCTTACCCCCGGGGGGCCAAACCCCCCTTTTCCCAAGTCGTTACGGTCAGACCTTGATGTTCACGAGCATCCGCATCACGAACATGTTCGCGGCGAGGAATGCGCAGACGATCAGGGCCGCGGGCACGAACACTGCCGTTTCCTTGACCTCGTCATAGTAGTTGGGCTGCAGCACCTGGATGCCGACCAGCGCCAGGATCGGGAAGCCCGACAGGAACATGCCCGACCACTTGGCTTCGGCCGTGATGGCGCGCACCCGGCGGAACAGGCGGAAGCGGGCGCGGATCACCTTGGCCAGACCGTCCAGGATCTCGGCCAGGTTGCCGCCCGACGTCTGCTGGATCGTCACGGCCACGGCCAGGAACCGCATGTCCTGCATGTCCAGCCGCTCGGCCATCGCCTTGAGCGCCTCGCCCACGTCGCGGCCATAGGCGGCCTCGTCGGCGATCATGCCCATCTCGGTGCCCAGCGGATCGGGCACTTCCTTGGCCACGATGTTCAGCGCGGACGAGAACGGGTGGCCGACGCGCAAGGACCGCACCATCAGTTCCACGCCGTCGGGCAATTGTTCCTCGATCATGCCCATGCGCTTCTTGGCTTTGCCGTTGACCCAGAAGTAGATGCCGCCCACACCCATCGCCAGCGACACGCCGATGCGGACGGGCAGGGTGGCCTGGGTGCCGACGGTCAGCAGCACGAAGGCCACGGCGCCCAGCACCACCATCATCACGATCAGCTGCTGCGGCGTGAAGGCGATGTTCCCGCGCTGCGCCTTCTCGGCCAGGATCGAATAGAGCGGGATCGACCGCGACTTCATGTGCTGGCTCATCTCCTTGCGGAGCTGTTCCAGCACCTGTTCGCGGCCCACGCCCTTTTCCAGCATCTCCAGACGCCGGTTGACGCGGGAATTCAGGCTGATCGACTTGCCGAAGACGGTCAGATAGACGCCCTCGACCAGGACGATCACCGCCACGAAGATCATGATATAGATAAGCGGCTCGGCGCTGATCATCGGGGTTACTCCGCGGCGAAGGGTTCAAAGATGGCGGGCGGCAGGTCGTAGCCCCACTGGCGGAAGCGGTCGGAATAGGCCGACCGCACGCCGGTGGCGGTGAAGTGGCCGATGATCTTGCCCTCGGGCGTCAGGCCCACGCGCTGGAAGCGGAAGATTTCCTGCATGGAGATCACCTCGCCTTCCATGCCGGTGATCTCGGTGATCGACACCATCCGGCGCGAGCCGTCCTGCAGGCGGCTCGCCTGCACGATCAGGTTCACGGCGCTGGCGATCTGGGCGCGCATCGCCTTGATCGGCATCTCGATCCCGGCCATCGAGATCATGTTCTCCAGACGGCTGACACCGTCGCGCGCGCTGTTGGCGTGGATCGTGGTCATCGACCCGTCGTGGCCGGTGTTCATGGCCTGGAGCATGTCGATCACTTCCTCGCCGCGCGTTTCGCCGACGATGATGCGGTCGGGACGCATCCGCAGCGCGTTGCGCAGACAGTCGCGCTGGGTGACGGCGCCCTTGCCCTCGACGTTCGGCGGGCGGCTTTCCATCCGGCCCACGTGGACCTGCTGGAGCTGGAGTTCCGCCGTGTCCTCGATCGTCAGGATGCGTTCGGAGTTGTCGATGAACGACGACAGCGCGTTCAGCGTGGTGGTCTTCCCCGAACCCGTCCCGCCCGACACAATGATGTTCAGCCGGCACGACACGGCCGCCTGCAGATAGGCGGCCATTTCCTCGGTGAAGGCGCCAAAGCGCACCAGGTCATCGACGCCCAGCTTTTCCTTCTTGAACTTCCGGATCGACACGAGCGATCCGTCCACCGCGATGGGGGGCACCATCGCGTTGAAGCGCGACCCGTCGGCCAGGCGGGCGTCGACGTAGGGGTTCGATTCGTCCACCCGGCGGCCCACGGCGGACACGATCTTGTCGATGAT
>DBBA01000343.1:2653-2773 GCA_002291955.1 Rhodobacteraceae bacterium UBA996
CGGACACGATCTTGTCGATGATCCGCAGCAGGTGCTTCTCGTCCTTGAAGGTCGTGTCGGTCAGCTGCAGCTTGCCCGCGCGTTCCACGAACACCTGGTTCGGGCCGTTCACCAGGATGT
>DBBA01000343.1:3097-3450 GCA_002291955.1 Rhodobacteraceae bacterium UBA996
CGGGCCGTTCACCAGGATGTCGTTGATCGTCTCGTCCTTGAGGAGCGGTTCCAGGGGACCAAGGCCGATGACCTCGTCCATCAGGTCCTGCACCAGGGTGACCCGTTCCTCGCGGTTCAGGACGACCGACATCTCCTCGAGCGCCTCGGCGGTGATCGCCGAGATCTCGCCCCGCAGGTCCTGTTCGGTCGCCTTTTCCAGCGCGGCCAGGTTCAGGCTGTCCAGGAGCCGCTTGTGCAGCTCGACCTTGATGTCGCCGAGCTTTTCCTTGCGCTTCTTGTCCTTGTCGGCGGGCGCCACGTTCGCGGGCGCCTGCGGGGGACGGCGCATGGCCGCGGGCGGCGCGGCGGGCG
>DBBA01000287.1 GCA_002291955.1 Rhodobacteraceae bacterium UBA996
GTCACGACATAGTCGATGGTCGGCTCGAAGCTGGCCGGTGTCACCTTGGTGATGTCGTTGTCGAGCTCGTCGAGCGTGTAGCCGACCGCCAGTTTCGCGGCGATCTTGGCGATGGGGAACCCCGTGGCCTTGGACGCGAGCGCCGAGGACCGCGACACGCGGGGGTTCATCTCGATCACCACCATGCGCCCGTCGGCGGGGTTGATCGCCCACTGCACGTTCGACCCGCCGGTTTCCACGCCGATCTCGCGCAGGACGGCAATCGAGCCGTTGCGCATGATCTGGTACTCCTTGTCGGTCAGCGTCAGCGCGGGCGCGACGGTGATCGAGTCGCCCGTGTGCACGCCCATCGGATCGACGTTCTCGATCGAGCAGACGATGATGGCGTTGTCGGCGGTGTCGCGCACCACCTCCATCTCGAATTCCTTCCAGCCGAGGAGGGATTCGTCGACCAGGATCTGGCCTGCGGGGCTGGCGTCCATCCCGGACCGGCAGATGCGTTCGTAGTCGTCGCGGTTGTAGGCGACGCCGCCCCCGGTGCCGCCGAGGGTAAAGGCAGGCCGGATGATCGCGGGCAGACCGATGGTGTCGATTGCCGCCATCGCCTGCGCCACCCCGGCCTTGAGGTCGAGCTTGCCGTTGGGCAGCCGGGGCGCGGTCACGATGGTGGCTTTCGGGTTTTCCAGCCCGATGCGGTCCATCGCCTCGCGGAACAGCTTGCGATCCTCGGCCATCTCGATGGCGCGGCGCTTGGCGCCGATCATCTCGACCCCGAAGCGGTCAAGCACGCCCATGTCGGCCAGCGACAGCGCCGTGTTCAGCGCCGTCTGCCCGCCCATGGTGGGCAGAAGCGCGTCGGGGCGTTCCTTCTCGATGATCTTGGCGACGACTTCCGGCGTGATCGGCTCGATATAGGTGGCGTCGGCCAGTTCCGGGTCGGTCATGATCGTGGCGGGGTTCGAGTTCACCAGGATCACCCGATACCCCTCTTCGCGCAGGGCCTTGCAGGCCTGGGCGCCGGAGTAGTCGAACTCGCAGGCCTGACCGATGACGATGGGCCCCGCGCCGATGATCAGGATCGACCGGATATCCGTCCGTTTCGGCATTGCGCGCACCCCCGGGAAAATCGTGCGGGGTGTAGGGGGAAGGGGCGGGCCGCGCAAGCCCCGGCACGCGCGGGGACAGGGTCGAGGGCTGCCAGAGGTCCCGGGCCGGTCGCCCTCAGGTCGCCGGGTCGCTGAGGGCGTGCAGGCGGCGGTTGGCGCCCAGGATCTTGCGCCGGGCGTCGGCGCCGATCCCGGCATCCAGCGACATGCGCAGGTCGGGGTGGCGCGCGACCAGCTGGGCCAGGGGCCCGGCGTCGATCTGGAAGGCGCGGGTGGGGGCGGTGACGGTGACCGTCGCCGTGGCGGGTTCGCGCGACAGGACGCCCAGTTCACCCACATAAAGGCCCGCGGGGATCATCGCGACCAGCGTGTCGCGGTGGACGACCTGCGCGGTGCCTTCGGCGATGTAGGTCAGGCGGTCCACCGGCGCGCCTTCCCGGGTCAGGATGGTGCCCGGGGGCAGCGTTTCCCAGCGGCCCGCGGTCAGGAACCGGCGCGCGGTCAGGCGGGACAGGCCGGGCAGGGCGGCGTCGAGGAAGGCCCGCTCCTCGTGCGTGAAGGACAGGCTGCGGGACAGCACCCAGAGGCGGGCGATGCCGAACAGGCTGATCGCCACCCAGGCGATCTCGAGGAAGGCGGTGAAGGGGTTGAACCAGGCCGACAGCGACACGAGCATGGCGAGGGCGGCGGCGAGGTTCAGCGCGGGATAGAGGTAGCCTTCGCCCCGGATCAGCCCCAGGTTCAGCCCCGCGTAGGCGCCGAGGTAGAGCGTCGCGCCGAGCATCCCGGCAAGCGTGGTGATGGCATCGGGCATCGGGGTGGCTCCGCCGTGGCGTCCGGGGCGACTATGCGGGGCCGGGGGACGTGTCGCAAGCGGGGCGCGGGTGCGGCGCTTGATCCACGTCAAGTCGGCGTGACGCCTGACCTGTCAGGTTGACTGGACAGTGGAGGGCCGCCCCATGCGCATCGTCTTTGTCCATCCCTACTACCGCTCCGGCGGGGCCGAGATCGCGGGGAACTGGCCGCCGGCCTGGGTCGCCTACCTGACCGGGCACCTGCGGCGGGCGGGGTTCGACGACATCCATTTCATCGATGCGATGACGAACAACCTGACGGATGACCAGTTGCAGGCGCAGATGGTGGCGCTGAAGCCCGACGTGGTGGGTGTGACGTCGATCACGCCGAACATCTATGCCGCCGAGCGCGTGCTGGAGATCGCCCGGGACCTGTGTCCGAACGCCCTGCGGGTGCTGGGGGGCGTGCATGCGACCTTCATGTACCGGCAGGTCCTGACCGAGGCGCCCTGGGTCGATGTGATCGTCCGGGGCGAGGGCGAGGAGATCCTGGTGGCCCTGATGGAGGCCGTGCGCGATGGCCGCTGGCCCGAGGACCGGAGCCGCATCAAGGGCCTCGCGTTCCTGGATGGCGACCGGATCGTGGCGACGCAGGCCGCGCCCACGGTCAAGGACATCGACTCGATCGACCCCGACTGGACGATCCTGGAGTGGGAGAAATACACCTACATCCCGCTGGGGCGCCGGGTGGCGATCCCGAACATGGCGCGGGGCTGCCCCTTCACCTGTTCGTTCTGTTCGCAGTGGAAGTTCTGGCGCGACTACCGCGTGCGCGACCCCAAGAAGGTGGTGGACGAGATCGAGCGGCTGGTGCGCGACCACGGGGTGGGATTCTTCATCCTGGCGGACGAGGAACCGACCATCAACAAGAAGAAGTTCGTGGAGTTCTGCCAGGAGCTGATCGACCGCGGTCTGCCGGACAAGGTGCAGTGGGGGATCAACACCCGCGTCACCGACATCTACCGCGACCGGGATCTGCTGAAGTTCTACCGCAAGGCGGGGCTCGTGCATGTGTCCCTCGGGACGGAAGCCGCGGCGCAGCTGAAGCTTGACCTGTTCAACAAGGAGACCAAGGTCGAGGAGAACAAGACCGCGATCCGCCTGTTGCGCGAGGCCGACATCTTCACGGAAGCGCAGTTCATCGTCGGGCTGGACAACGAGACGCCGGAAACGCTGGAAGAGACGTTCCGCATGGCCTGGGACTGGCAGCCGGACCTGGCGAACTGGTCGATGTACACGCCCT
>DBBA01000164.1 GCA_002291955.1 Rhodobacteraceae bacterium UBA996
ACCGACAGGAGCAGCCGGTCGGCCGCGGCCCCGGCGCGGGCGGCGTTCGCCACGTCGAGGGCCGCGGGGGCCGCAACGCAGGCCGGGCAGGCAGAGAGGGTTGCGCCGTCCATCGCTCTAGCGCACCGACACCGACACGCGCTGCCGCCACGGCGTGCCGTCCGGGGCGGTCGCGGTCAGGTACAGGACCCACTGCCCACGGCCTGGCGCGGCGGGGGCCGACCACAGGTCGGGGGTGACCCGGGCGAAGGAAAGCGTCGCGTCATCCGCCCGGCTGGTGGCGCGGCCGAGCGTGCCCGAAAGCGCGGCGGGGCCGCCGCCCGCGAAGTGCACGGTCAGGGCGCCGTCCGCCAGCCGCGTATCGGCGGTCCAGCCCAGGGCCTGTTGTGCGGTGCGGTCGGCTTCGAAGGACTGCGAGACGACAAAGGCGCTCTTCGCCTCGAGCCCGGGGAAGGTGCCGACCGCCTGCCAGGCCATGTAGAGGTTGACCCCGATGATGAGGCCAAAGGCCCCCACGCAGATCGCCAGCACATGCCGGCCCGTCAGTTCGCGCGGCTTCACTGCCCGTGTCGTAGCCATCACTCTGCTCCCCGTCCGTTGAACACGCTGTCCTTGTACGCCCGCTCGCCGCTCAGCCGGTCCTCGACCCAGAAGCGGATCTCGGTCCGGTCATCCGTTGCGGGCGCGGTGCCCGCGGGGGCCACCACATAGACCCGCTGCAGGAACGTCGCGTCGGGGGGCACGGTGACGGAGGTGCCCTGCGACACGCCTTCCAGGTCGACCATCAGCGATGGGTGGCCCACGACGGTGACGGTGTAGGGCCGCCCCTCGCCATGCTTGTTCAGAAGCCGGATGTCATAGGTGTTGCGGATCGACCCGTCCGACAGGGTGACGAAGGTCGGGTTGCGGACCGGGGCCACGGTCATGTCGATGTCCTGCCGGACGAAGAGCGCGAAGATCAGCCCCGCGCCGATGGCCGCCCAGAGGAAGGTGTAGAGCAGCACGCGGGGCCTGAGGACGTGCCGCCAGACGGGCGTGCGCGGCTGGCCCGCGCGTTCGGCGACCTCGTCCTTGAGCGCAAGGTAGTCGATCAGCCCGCGCTCCTTGCCGACCTTGGCCATGACGTCGTCGCAGGCGTCGATGCACAGGGCGCAGGTGATGCAGGCCAGTTGCTGGCCATCGCGGATGTCGATCCCCACGGGACAGACCGCCACGCAGGCGTTGCAGTCGATGCAGTCGCCAAGCTGGTCGGCGCCGTCGGCCTTGCGGTGCTTGCCGCGGGGTTCCCCGCGCCAGTCGCGGTAGGCGACGGTCAGCGTGTCCTCGTCCATCATCGCGGCCTGGATGCGCGGCCAGGGGCACATGTAGATGCAGACCTGTTCGCGCATGAAGCCGCCGAAGACGACGGTGGTCAGCGTCAGGATGGCGATGGTGGTGTAGGCGATGGGGTGCGCGTCGAAGGCGACCAGGTCGCGGGCGAGGGTGGGTGCGTCGGTGAAGTAGAACACCCAGGCCCCGCCGGTCGCGAGCCCGATCAGCGCCCAGATCGCGAACTTGGTGGCCCGCAGGCGGACCTTGCGCAGCGACCACGGCGCGTTCCAGAGCTTCACCCGCGCGTTGCGGTCGCCCTCGACCCAGCGCTCCACCAGGATCATCAGGTCGGTCCAGACCGTCTGCGGGCAGGCATAGCCGCACCAGACCCGGCCGAGCGCCGAGGTGAACAGGAACAGTCCGAGCCCCGCCATGATCAGAAGGCCCGCGACGAAGTAGAACTCGTGCGGCCAGATCTCGATCCAGAAGAAGTAGAAGCGGCGGCCTGCGAGGTCGATCAGCACGGCCTGGTCGGGCAGGTTCGGGCCACGGTCCCACCGGATCCACGGCGTCAGGTAGTAGATGCCGAGCGTCACGGCCATGATCCACCACTTGAGCGTGCGGAACGTGCCCTTGACGCGGCGGGGAAACACGGGCTCGCGCGCGACATACAGCGGCGCTGGCGGGTCGGTGGGGGACATCGGTTCGCGCGTCCTGGTGGCTGTCGGTTTTTCCCCCTTGTGGCGCGGACGGCGGGGCCGGACCTTGACCTGCATCAAGCGGCGTGGCGTTCGGCGGCGTGCGGCGCCGCGGGACCAGGTGGCGAGGCCGGGGGGCTGTCTGCCCCCCGGTCCGTTCGGTCCTGGCGGCCCTCACCCCCCCGAGGATATTTGGGCCACATCGAAGCCGCAGACGGGGCAGGCGCGGGTGTGCGGTCAGGTCCGCGGTGCGGCGGCGTGGCGCAGTGCGGCGAGGAATTCGCGGCCAAGCGCCGTGGGCTGCCAGCCATCGAGCGTGGTCACCCCGATGGGCCGTTCGGTGCCGGTCAGGGGCAGGTCGAGCTCGCACAGGAGGCCCGCGGCCAGTTCGACCTCGATCTGCCGGGGCGACAGGAGGGTGATCGCGTCGGAGGCGGCAAGCACGCCGCGAAGCGCGACGAGCGACCCGGTCTCGATATGGCCGGACCGGTCCGCGGCGATCCCCCAGCCCTGCATCAGGCGGTCGAGAATCGCGCGGCTGGGCGTGTCGCGGCGCGGCAGGACCCAGGGCACGCCGTGCAGGTCGCCCCCGGTCAGGCGCCGCCCGGCGAGGGGGTGGCCGGCGCGGGCGACCAGCGCCAGGCCGTCGCGGAACAGGACCTCCTCGGACAGGCCGGGGGCGGCAGTGCCTTCGCGCAGGGCCCCCACGATCATGTCGCAGGCGCCGAGTTGCAGCGCCTGCACCAGCGCCTCGTAGGGGCCGTCCACGATCTCGATCCGGGCGGCGGGGTGGCGGGCGGTCAGGGCCACCACCGCCTCGGGCACGATCCGGGTGCGCACGAGCGGCAGCGTGCCGATCACCAGGCGTCCGTCGAACCGCCCCTCGCGTTCGGCGAGTTCGGCGCGGGCGGCGGCGACCTCGCGCAGGGTCAGGGCGGCGTGGCGGGCGAGGGTTTCGCCCCCGGGCGTCAGGCGCAGGGCGCGGAAGCTGCCGTCGAACAGGGCGACGCCGGCGATGCGTTCGGCCTCGCGCGCGGCGCGCTGGACAGAGGGTTCGGTCTGGCCGAGCGCGCGGGCAGCGCCCGAGAAGCTGCCGGATTCCGCGAAGGCCGCGAGCGCGCGGAGTTGCGCCATGGTGGCGTGGCGTTCGAGGAGGTCGGCGGCAAGGCCCCCGCCCGGACCGCCGCGCGCCCCGCGCGACAGGCGGCGCCCCGCCTCGGCCAGGTGCGCCAGCGCCCGGGCGGCGCGGTCGGCGACGATGCGGCCTTCGGGCGTGGGGATGACGCGGTTGCCGATGCGTTCCAGAAGCCGCGCGCCGAAGACGTCGGACAGGCGCTGGATCGCCTGGCTGGCGGCGGGCTGCGAGATGTGGACGTGGTCGGCGGCGCGCGTCAGGGATCCCTTGGCGACCGCGGCGACCAGCAGGCGCAGGTGGCGCAGGTTCGGGACCTCGGTCGCGGGGGCGGGCAGGATCGGCTGGCCGTCAGGCATGGACATGGCCCTCCATCAGCTTGCGGGCGGTGGACAGGACGCCGACCCGGTCCACCGATCCGTCGGGCGAAAGGTGGGCGAGCGCGGTGAAGGTGCCGGTCGGGTGTTCGATGTCGAGGCGGCAGGGGGTGCCCGCGCCGGGGGCGGCCAAACGCGCCGCGGGGCCGTCGGGCAGAAGGCAGGCGGTGCCGACGGTCACGGCGCCAAGCACGCCGATGGCCTTGTGGCAGACATGGGGGATGAAGCTGCGGGTGCGGATCGTGCCGCCTGCCGCGGGGGGGCTGACGAGCACCATCTTCGGCACTGAGGTGGCGGTGACATCGCCTAGGTTCATCAGGGGGCCGGCAGCGAGCCGGATCGCCTCGACCCGGGCCTTGAGGCCGGTGTCGGCGTCGAGGTCGGCGGGCGCCTCGCCCCCAGTCAGGCCGAGGTCGGCGGCCGCCAGGATCACGCAGGGCATGCCGTTGTCGATCAGCGTGGCGTCGAGCCCGCCGATCCGGTCCACCGGGCGGCCCGTGGGCAACAGCGCCCCGCAGGTGGACCCGGCGGTGCCCGAGAACACGATGCCGACGGGCGCGGCTGTCCCCGGCACGCCGTCGATGCGCGCCGTGCCCGCGTAGGTGACGCGGCCGCCCGGGGTCTGCACGGTGGCTTGGGCCAGTTGGCCCGTATTCTCCATCCAGATGCGGACGGTGGTCTCGCCGTCCTCTGCGGGCACGAGGCCCCGTTCGATGGCAAAGGGGCCGACGGCCGCCAGGATGTTCCCGCAGGTCTGCGCGTCCGTCACCACGGGGCGGTCCACGAAGACCTGGAGGAACAGGTAGTCCACATCCACCCCCGGCCGGTCGGACCGGCGCAGGATCGCGACCTTGGACGTCAGCGGATCGGCGCCCCCCATCCCGTCGATCTGGCGCGGGTCGGGCGAGCCCATCACCCGCAGCAGCACGGCATCCCGCGCCCCGGGGTTGGCGGGCAGATCGGACGCGAGGAAGTACCCGCCCTTGGACGTGCCACCCCGCATCCAGAGGACGGGGATGCCGTCACTCATACCGCAGGCCCTTCTCGGCCAGCCGCGGGCGCATCCCGTACAGGTCCAGTCCCAGCACGCCCGCCTTGAGCTTTTCGCGCTTTTCCGCCTCGGCCGACAGGCGTTTCTCGGCGGCGGCCAGGACTTTCCCGGCATCGGCCACCGGAACGACGCAGACGCCGTCATCATCGGCCACGATCACGTCGCCGGGGTTCACAAGCGCCCCCGCGCAGACGATGGGCAGGTTCACGTCGCCCGGCGTTTCCTTCACCGTGCCCTGCGCGCTGATGCACTTCGACCAGACCGGGAAGCCCATCGCGGTCAGGTCGCGCACGTCGCGCACGCCCGCCTCGATCACGAGGCCCCGGCAGCCCCGCGCCAGGGCGCTGGTCGCCAGCAGGTCACCGAAGTAGCCGTCGTCGCAGGGGCTGGTGGGGGCCAGCACCAGGATGTCGCCGGGGGTGATCTGCTCGATCGCCACATGCAGCATCCAGTTGTCGCCGGGGGGCGCGCTGATGGTGACGGCGGACCCCGCCACCTGCGCCCGCGCCCAGATCGGCCGCATGTGGGACCGCATCAGGCCGGTGCGCCCCATCGCCTCGTGCACCGTGGCGACGCCCGCCGCCGCCAGCCCGTCGATGGTGGCGGCGTCAGCCCGGGGAACCTGCGTGCGGACAACGGGCATGTCAGTGGTCCCTTTTCACCGGGGGCGTGCCGTGGGTGTGGAACGTCTCGATGGTCTTCAGACCCCAGGCCTGGCCCTTCTTGCGCTCGGTCTCGGTCCACACGACCGGCTCCCAGTCCGGCGCCAGGATCAGCCGCGCGCCGGCGTTCGCCAGTTCCACCCGGTTGCCCGCGGGTTCCCAGACGTACAGGAAGAACGTCCCCTGGATCGCGTGCTTGTGGGGGCCGGTCTCGATATGGACGCCCGCCTGCAGGAACAGGTCGGCGGCGCGCAGGATGTCCTCGCGCTGGTCGGTGGCATAGGTGATGTGGTGGAAACGGCCGTGCCCGCCGCCGTGTTCCTCGGTGCAGGCAAGGTCATAGGTCTTGTTGTTGACCGTGAACCAGCAGCCCCCGATCCGGCCGTTGTCCAGCCGGATCATCTCGGTCACGCGGGACCCCAGGCAGGTTTCCATGAAGCGGCGGAACTCCGTCACGTCGGCGGCCAGCAGGTTCAGGTGATCGAGCCTGCGCGGGGGCGCGCCGGTGAAGGCGCTCGCGGTGTTCTTCAGCGCGGGGCGGTCGCCGGCGGCGGGTTCGGCGCGGCGGGTGTCGCAATAGACCTCGAAGATGTGGCCGAACGGGTCCTCGAACCGGAACGCAGGCCCGTGGCCTTCGTCGCCGTCCGTCCAGCCGTGGACCTTGAACCCCGACGCTTCGATCGCGGCCACCCGGCGGGCGAGCGCCGCGGGACTGTCGGCGCGATAGCCGATGTGGCCCACGCCCGTGGTGTGGTGGCGGGTGAGTTTCAGCGAGTGGAACTCGTAATCGTCCCAGGCCCGCAGGTACGCGCTGTCGCCCGTCAGCGCCGACAGTTTCAGCCCGTAGACCCGGGTGAAGAAGTCGAGGCTTTCGTCAAAGCGGTCGGTATACAGCTCGACGTGGCCCAGATGTGCGATGTCGTGGATGCGGTCCATGTGCCCCTCCCAAGGCGATGGGGCGGGGCCGTTTCCGGCCCTGCCGCGCAGCAATCAGGCCGTACGCATCCGCCACGACCCCTCGTAGCCCGTCCGCACCTCGCGCGCGTAGGGAACCGGCGCCACGCGGACGCGCACGGTCGTCTGCGCGTGCCGCTCGGTCGCGGTCTTGCCCGTGCCGCCGTTCTCCTCGCCCCAGACCAGTTCCAGCACGTCGCCTTCCTTGACGTCCGGGTCCACGACGCCCAGCGACAGCATCGTGCGCTCGTTGAAGCTGTAGCCGTTGAACATCGACAGCCCGGCCACGCGCCCGCCCATCATCACCCGGTCGAACGACGCGGACGCATAGTTCGGCTGGGGCAGGTCGAGCCACTTGAAGTTGTCGCCGCCGGGGACGAACGACGACGCGATGATCTTCATCACGTCCTCGGGGTTCCAGGCGAAGGTGACCTTGCGCCGGTGCGGCTTGCCCGCCATCGCCTTCAGCGCCTCGGCCCCGACGAAATCGTGGTCGTGCTTGATGTAGAAGTTGTAGCCGAGCTCAAACGGCGTGGTGTAGTAGTCCTCGATGTTGGCGGACACATAGCTGCCACCGATGGACCCCGACGCCTCGTAGCTGGCGGCAGGCAGCCAGTCGCGATAGGCGGCAAGGTCGGGGTGCGTGTAGATCGCGGGCAGGGGCGACGGAATCCAGCCCGATTCCAGCGTGTTGGTGGAATACGCGCGCGACCCCACGGCGCGGATGCCGAACTCGCGCCCCGCTTCCATGATCGCCGCGAACATCTCGTCCTTCTCGGCGTAGGGCCCCCACAGCTCCAGCCCCGGGGCGCCTGCCATGCCGTGCCGCAGCGCGCGCACCTTGCGGCCCGCGACGGTGATCCAGTCCATGTGGAAGAACTTGATCGTGGGCAGCGGCCCGCCGTTCAGCTTGGCCAGGATCAGGTCGGCGTTCGGCCCCTGCACCTGGAACCGCCAGTGCCGCCGCGTCACCAGCTTGCCGTCGGGGCGCATGGGGGACCGCTCGTCGCGCGTCAGCGTGACGTCGTAGCGGCCCAGCGACGCGTTCCAGTCGAGCCAGTTCACGGTCGGCACCCGGCCGACCAGATTATAGTCGTTCTCGTCCTCGCGGAACGCGATCACGTCGCCGATGACATGGCCCGAGGGCGACACGGGCACATAGTGCTTGGCCCGGTTCACCTGGAAGTTGGCGAAGGAGTTGATGGCGAGGCTTTCGAGGAACCGCCCGGCATCGGGGCCCTGCACCCGCAACTCGGCCATGTGGTGCGTCTGGTCGAACAGCACCGCCGTCTCGCGCCAGGCGCGCTGTTCGTCGCGCCAGTTGGTGAATTCGGCGGCGACGACCGGATAGACGTACATGCCGGTCTGGCTGTTGCGCAGCAGCCCCACAGTATCGCCCGCGGCGTGCAGGACGTCGGACAGGGATCTGGCGGTCATGGGGGCTCCTCCGGTTGTTGTATGCAACGCTGGTGCGTTTGCCGCCCGCATAGCGCCGGAATCGGCCGCCCGCGAATGGAATGCCGCACACAAGCATAAGCGCAGGGCACAGGTGATGCCAACAGGGCGCAAGTATCTGTAGCAACCCGATGATTCACATCATAATAATGAACAAGCGTAATGTACACATGATCCGCACCGCGCCGCCCCTGCGCGTCCCGCCTTGCGGGGGGCCCCGGTCGCACATACCCTTCCGGGCAGGGTGCGCCCCTGCGCCCCGCCCTGCCCGCCCGAAGGACCACGCCCATGAAGGACACCGCCCCGCAGCCCGTGCGTCTGGCCGACTACCGCCCCTTCCCCTGGGCCATCACGGAAACCCGGCTGACCTTCCGGCTGGCGGCATCCGCGACCCGCGTGACCGCGCGCATCGCCTTTGTCCCCCGGCCGGGCGTGCCCAAGGGCGACCTGCGGCTGGATGGCGAGGCGCTGGACCTGATCGCCGCCACACTCGACGGTGCCCCCCTGCCCCCCGGCACCCGGCGCGACGAACGCAGCCTGACGATCCCGGCCGCCGCCCTGCCGGACGCGGGCTTCGTCTGGCAGGCCGAGGTCGAGATCGACCCCGCCGCCAATACCCGGCTCGAAGGGCTCTACATGTCGCGCGGCATGTTCTGCACCCAGTGCGAGGCCGAGGGGTTCCGCCGCATCACCTTCTACCCCGACCGGCCCGATGTGATGGCGCCGTTCCGGGTGCGCATCGAAGCCGACCTGCCGGTCCTGCTGTCCAACGGCAACCCGGTGGGCAGCGGCCCCGGCTGGGCGGAATGGCACGACCCCTGGCCCAAGCCCGCCTACCTGTTCGCGCTGGTGGCAGGCGACCTGCGGGCGCACTCCGACCGCTTCACCACCGCGTCGGGCCGCGACGTGGCGCTGAACGTCTGGGTCCGCCCGGGGGACGAGGGGCGCTGCGCCTATGCGATGGATGCCCTCAAGCGGTCGATGCGCTGGGACGAGACCGCCTATGGCCGGGAATACGATCTGGACGTGTTCAACATCGTGGCCGTGGACGACTTCAACATGGGCGCGATGGAGAACAAGGGGCTGAACATCTTCAACTCCCGCTACGTCCTTGCGTCCCCGGAAACCGCCACCGATGGCGACTACGAGCGGATCGAGGGGATCGTCGCGCACGAATACTTCCACAACTGGACCGGCAACCGCATCACCTGCCGCGACTGGTTCCAGCTGTGCCTGAAGGAAGGGCTGACCGTGTTCCGCGACCAGCAGTTCACGTCCGACCAGCGGTCGGCGGCGGTCAAGCGGATCGAGGACGTGCTGATGCTGCGCGGGCGGCAATTCCGCGAGGACAACGGGCCGCTCAGCCACCCCGTGCGGCCCGCCAGCTATGTCGAGATCAACAACTTCTACACGGCGACGGTCTATGAAAAGGGGGCCGAGGTCATCGGGATGCTGAAGCGCCTCGTGGGCGATGACGGCTATGCCCGGGCGCTGGACCTCTACTTCGACCGGCACGACGGCGACGCGGCGACGATCGAGGACTGGCTCAAGGTCTTTGCCGATGCCACGGGCCGCGACCTGACCCAGTTTGCGCGCTGGTACACCCAGTCGGGCACCCCGCGCGTGACCGTGGACGAAGACTTCGCCGACGGCACCTATACCCTGACCTTCACGCAGGACACGAAACCCACCCCCGGCCAGCCCGACAAGCTGCCGCAGGTGATCCCGATTGCGGTGGGCCTTCTGAACCCCAACGGCGACGAGGTCGTGCCGACCACCGTTCTGGAAATGACCGAAGGCCGCCAGTCCTTCCGATTCGACGGGCTGTCGGCGCGGCCGATCCCGTCGATCCTGCGGGGCTTTTCCGCCCCCGTCATCCTGAACCGCCCGACCACGGCCGAGGAACGGGCGTTCCTGCTGGCCCACGACACCGACCCGTTCAACAAGTGGGAGGCCGGGCGGCAACTGGCCAAGGACGTGCTGACCCGGATGGTGACGGACAATGCCGCCCCCGGCCCGGCCTATCTGGATGCCCTCGAACGGGTCGCGCGGGACGAGACGCTGGACCCCGCCTTCCGCGCCCTCGCCCTGCGCCTGCCGTCGGAAGACGACATGGCCCAGACCCTGTTCGATGCAGGCATCACCCCCGACCCCGACGCGATCCATGCAGCAAAACAACGGCTGGCGGATGCGCTCGCGCAGCACCTCGCGCGCGTTCTGCCCGACCTGTACGAGGCGATGCGCGTGCCCGGTCCCTACACCCCCGATGCCCGCGCCGCCGGGTGCCGCACCCTGCGCGGCGTGGCGTTGGCGCTTCTGTCGCGGCTCGACGGCGGGCGGCGGGCGGAACGGCAGTTCACTGAGGCCGACAACATGACCGAGGAGACGGGCGCGCTGGCCTGTCTTCTGGACATCGGGCGCGGGCAGGAACAGGTGGCGGCGTTCCACCGGCGCTGGCACCACGACCGGCTGGTGACCGACAAGTGGTTCAGCCTGCAGGTCGCCCATGCCGCCCCCGGTGATGCGGCGGCCACTGCCGCCCGGCTGACCGCACACCCGGATTTCGACTGGAAGAACCCCAACCGGTTCCGCGCCGTGCTGGGGGCGCTCGCCATGAACGCGGCGGGCTTCCATGCCGCGGACGGGTCGGGCTACCGGCTGATGGCGGACTGGCTGATCCGGCTGGACCCGGTCAACCCGCAGACCACCGCCCGCATGTCCACCGCGTTCGAGACCTGGGCGCGCTACGACGCCGACCGGCAGGCGCTGATCCGGGGCGAACTGACCCGGATCCTGTCCACCCCCGGCCTGTCGCCCGACACGACCGAGATGGTGACGCGCCTGATGGGCTGATCCTTGCCGAAACCTGCCCCCGGCCGGGGCGCCCCTGTCGCCTGCCCCAAGGGCATGGCAATCTGTCACAACGCTGTTGCCGAACTCTGGTGAAAGACCTCATGCGGGACCGGATCGACCCCCTGATCGCCGAACGCGCGCCCTGGCTGTTCCGTGACGGCCCGTTCGGGGCGGGTGCCTGGGCCGTGCTGGCGCGCGTGCTGGGCTATCCGCGCACGCTGGCGCTGGCCGAGACGTTCCGCGACCGCAGCGCGCACCAGATCATGGACGCGATGGCGGCGCTGCTCGCGCGCGACGTCGATGTGGCGGGCCTGTCGCACCTGCCCGCGCATGGCCCCGCGCTGATCGTGTCGAACCACCCCACGGGCATCGCCGACGGGATCATGCTATGGCATGTGATCGCCCGCACCCGGCCCGACGTGTTCTTCTATGCCAATTCCGACATCCTGCGCGTGCTGCCGCAGATGTCTGACGTGATCGTGCCCGTCGAATGGCGGCTGGCCAA
The DNA here is from genome assembly GCA_002291955.1 of Rhodobacteraceae bacterium UBA996. GTDB lineage: Bacteria > Pseudomonadota > Alphaproteobacteria > Rhodobacterales > Rhodobacteraceae > UBA996. Next base: position 10,999 of record DBBA01000164.1, read on the forward strand.
GCGCACCCATGCCAAGACGCGCGACACCATGGCCCAGACCCGCAGCGCGATCGAGGCGGGGCGCGTGGGCGTCATCTTCCCCTCGGGCCGCCTGGCCCAGCGGCGGGGCCTGCGCCTGCACGAGCGGCCCTGGATGGCGTCCGCCGCGATGATCGCGCGCAAGCTGGACGTGCCGGTGATCCCGGTGAACCTGCGGGCGCGCAATTCGGTCCTGTTCTACCTGTTCGACCTGGTCCACCCGACGCTGCGCGACATCACCCTGTTCCACGAGACGCTGAACAAGGACCGCCAGCCCTATCGCATTGCCTTCGGCGAGCCGATCTCGCCCCGGGCGCTGCCACCGACCAGCGAAGAGGGGATCGAGGTGCTGAAGCGCGCGACGCTGGCGCTCGGCGGGGCCGAGGGGCCTGCGGTATCCCTGATCCGCGCCACGCGGCGCCCGGCCTGGGCGCGGGGCATCCTGCCCAGTCTGTGACGGACCGGATTGCGTCAGGGGACACGCTCCGGGGCGCAGCGCAACGCATCGTTTCGGCGAATGTGGTAAAAATGTGGCGAAAGGATTTGACCGGGCGAAGGCGCGGGCAGTAGCATTTGTTCACCTTTAGCGGGTGCTGTGTGTCATGCGTGTGTTGTTGCCCCTTGCGATCCTGATCCTTCCGGCGGCCATTCCGGTTGCGGTGCAGGCCGAGCCGGTCGAACTTTCCGGTCGTTTCCTGATCGAACGCGATGCCGTGGCGGCCTTGCCCGGCGCCCCCTCCGCCGCGGATGCGGTCCCAGGCGGAACCATCGCAGGCACCTGGGTGGTCGACGCCCGGGACCTGACGCGCGAGGCCCTGACGGGCGGGATCGCACCGGAGCCGGTGCCTTTCGCCTCGGGCTTCACCGTGTCGTCCGGGGGCCAGGCCCTGTATGGCGAGGTGATGTCGCACAGCCGGGTCACGGGACAGGACGCCCCTGCCGATGGCACGGCCGGTGACCGCGTGGTGGTCGATGCCTTTGCCCCGGGGGCGGCGGGCGATCTGGACGCGATGCAGCTGGTCCTGACCGGCCCCGCCGACTGGTTCGAGACGACGCCCCCCGGCGCCCTGCCCGACCTGTCGCGCGCCACAGTCGCCTTCGAGGGCCGGATGCTGCGCGGCGGGCAGGTGGTGCAGGAACGGTCGGGCCGCGCGATGGACCCGATAAGCCTGCGCCGCATCGCCCCCGATCTGGGGATCGCCGCGCCGGGCCTGCTGGCCGCGCCCGACCAGATGATCGGGGCCTGAGGGCGCGACCGCCGGGCCTCAGCCCGCCGTGCAATAGTCCTGCGACCGGGTCCAGTCGGCGATGTAGTCGCGCGCCTCGGCCTTCTGCAGGGGCGCCCAGTCGGCGGCGATCCCGCGCCAGCGGCTGTCGCGCGTGGCAATAGCGTTGTCGCGCGGCACGGTGGACGCCATGATCCGCACGCCACAGGCCAGGTTCGCCTCGCCGTCCTTCAGCTCGCCCGCGCTGTCGGCCGCGCAGCCATAGCCCTGGGCCGTGCGCGGGTCGATCTGCAACAGCCCGATCCAGCGCCCGCCCCCGCCCGACGCGGTCTCGTTCCAGGTGCTTTCGAACTTCGCCAGCGCCGAGATCAGCCCCGCCCAGAAGGCCGCGCGGTCCTGCTCGGTCGCTTCGGTGTAGCCGGGGCAGAACGCCTCGATATCCTCGGGGACGGTGGACAGAAGCGGCTGGCCGTAGCCCATCACCGCCGTCATCGTCGCCTGCGTCCAGCCCTGCGCATCGGGCACATGGTCCCAGTGCATTTCCGGCATTGCCGCGCGGCTGACCGTGCGGGCATCGGTGCAGGCGGCCGGCAGAAGGGCGAACAGGCCCAGGGCGACACAGGCGGCGGAACGGCGGATACGGACTGACGACATCGGCTCATGCGGGTTGCGACGGGCACGCTGCGCCCGACCGCACCGTGAAAGACCGTCAGCAGAGGCCGTGGCAACCGGCCATTGGCCACACATTCGCCACATTGGCGGAAAACTGCCGCTTACTTGGGCAGGTTTCGGCTGGAATCCGTCCTTGTGGCCGCAGGTCGGCCGCTTGTACACAGGCGCCTGACCATCTGTTCAGGATTGCCGCCCATGCTGGACCATCTGGCCTTTGAAGCGCCGAAGCCCCGTGTCATCGCGGGCGCAAGGCACGACTGGGAACTGGTCATCGGGATGGAGGTGCATGCGCAGGTCGCGTCCACCGCCAAGCTGTTCTCGGGCGCGTCCACGGCCTTCGGTGCGGAACCGAACGCGAATGTCAGCTTCGTGGACGCCGCGATGCCGGGCATGCTGCCGGTCCTGAACGAGTTTTGCGTGGAACAGGCGGTTCGCACCGGGCTTGGCCTGAAGGCCCGGATCAACCTGTTCAGCGCGTTCGACCGCAAGAACTACTTCTACCCCGACCTGCCGCAGGGCTACCAGATTTCCCAACTCTACCACCCCATCGTGGGCGAGGGCGAGGTGATCGTGGACATGGGACCCGGCATCGCCCGCCGCGTGCGGATCGAGCGCATCCACCTGGAACAGGACGCCGGGAAAAGCATCCACGACATGGACCCCGCCCTGTCCTTCGTGGACCTGAACCGCACCGGCGTCGCGCTGATGGAGATCGTCAGCCGCCCCGACATCCGGGGCCCGGAAGAAGCCGCGGCCTATGTGACCAAGCTGCGCCAGATCCTGCGCTACCTCGGCACCTGCGACGGCAACATGCAGAACGGCAACCTGCGGGCGGACGTGAACGTGTCGGTCTGCCGTCCCGGCCAGTACGAAAAGTATCAGGACACGCAGGATTTCCGGCACCTGGGCACCCGGTGCGAGATCAAGAACATGAACTCGATGCGGTTCATCCAGGCCGCGATCGACTACGAGGCGCGCCGCCAGATCGCGATCCTCGAGGACGGTGGGACCGTCACGCAGGAAACCCGCCTGTATGACCCCGACAAGGGGGAAACCCGGTCGATGCGGTCCAAGGAGGAAGCGCAGGACTACCGCTACTTCCCCGACCCGGACCTTCTGCCCTTGGAGATCGAGCAGGCCTGGGTGGACTTGATCGCCGCCAGCCTGCCGGAACTGCCGGATGCCAAGAAGGCGCGGTTCGTGACCGCCTATGGCATGACCGAATACGATGCGGGCGTGCTGACGGCGGACGTGGA
>DBBA01000231.1 GCA_002291955.1 Rhodobacteraceae bacterium UBA996
GTCGGAAGACCTGGGTCTGCGCGCCGTATCTCATTTTGGTCTGGAAGCCCACGATGTTGAACAGCGTCCCCAGCCGGTTGTCCTGCCGCAGCTGGACGACTGCGTGGGGCTTCTCGTCGGGGCGGTGCGGGTTCGTCAGGCCCACGGGCTTCATCGGGCCGTGGCGCAGCGTCTCGCGGCCGCGCTCGGCCATCACCTCGATCGGCAGGCAGCCGTCGAAGTAGGGGGTGTCGGTCTCGCCGTCGCGGAACTCGGTCTTGTCGGCGGCCAGAAGCGCGTCGATGAACGCCTCGTATTGGGCGCGGTCCATCGGGCAGTTGATGTAGGCGGTGCGGTCGTCCTCGGTCTCGCCCTTGTCGTAGCGGGACTGCTTCCAGGCGAGCCCCATGTCGATGGTGTCGGCATGGACGATGGGGGCGATGGCGTCGAAGAAGGCAAGCGCCCCCTCGCCCGTCACGGCGCGGATGCTGTCGGCAAGGCGCGACGACGTGAGCGGGCCGGTCGCGACGATCCACTGGCCGGTGTGGGGCAGGGCGGTGACCTCGCCCGGTTCGACCCGGATCAGGGGGTGGGCGCGGACCCGGGCCGTCACGGCGGCCGAGAAGGCATCCCGGTCCACGGCGAGCGCGCCCCCGGCGGGCAGGCGGTGGGCGGCGGCCATCTCCATGATGAGACCCCCGGCCGCCCGCATTTCCCAGTGGAGGAGGCCCACGGCGTTCTGCTGGTCATCGTCGGACCGGAAGGAGTTCGAGCAGACCATCTCGGCGAGGTCGCCGGTCCGGTGGGCGAAGGTGCCCACCTGGGGGCGCATCTCGTGGAGGATGACGGGGACGCCGGCCCCTGCTGCCTGCCAGGCGGCCTCGGACCCGGCCATGCCGCCGCCGATGATGTGGAGGGGATCAGACATGCCCCGTGGGATAGCGGAGGGCGGGGCAGGGATAAAGGGCCTTCCCCGCGGCGGGGCCCCGGGATTTCGCCCGGGGCCCCGGTTCGTGCACATGTGCACAAACGGTCAAGTCATTGACGGCGCAGAATAACCACTGTGCACGTCAACCTTTGGTCAACCTGTCCTGACGACAGGTTACCGGCCCGCGCGCCCGGCCTTGCGGCGACGGAGCGCGGCCAGACCGCCCAGACCGCCCAGGAGCAGGAGGGCGGAGGCGGGCAGGGGCACGACTTCGGGCGGGGCAAGGCGCCGTGCCACATCAGCGAAGGACCGGGGGTTTTCGCTGTCGGCGAAGAAGAACTGCTCGAAGTTCGCCAGTGTTGCCTGGAACAGGGACGGCCCGGTCCCGATGCGCAGGTCGATGGTGGTGCCCGACACGCTGCCCGCGATCTGGTCGAAGGCGAAGCTGTCGAAGAACACGCGGTCGCTGCCCGTGCCGCCGTCGATCACCGCGCCCGCGCCGCCGAGGCGGCCGGTGGGCATCCCGAGGATCTGCAGGATGTCGTCGCCCGACCCGAAGTCGATCCCGCCGGTCAGGGCTGCGCCTGCGAAGTGGTCGTAGCGGTCGGCCCCGGCGCCGAGGTTCAGCGCGGTGCCGCCGCCGCCGATGATCCGGCCCGTAGCGCGGTTGATGACCCACTGCCCGCTGACGTTCAGCGCATCGGTTTCCACGGCATGGTTGCCGCCGCGGATCAGGGCGTAGTTGTCGATGACGGACTCGACCGGATTGGTGGACACGTCGAAGTCGATGGCATCGCCGAAGGTCGAGGAGACCTCGGCGTTCGCGTTCGCGGTGAAGCCCGAGAAGCCGCCGTTGTTGATGAGACCGGAATCGAGGTCGATCCCGTCCTGTGCCTCGTCCCCGGCCGTGATCATCGCCTGGGTCTGGATGTTGGCGATCCGGCCGAGGTTCTGGATCGTCGCGCGTTCGCCCACCTGAAGGGCATCGTCAATGGCGGTCAGTGTGCCGCGATGCGTGACCTGCGCATCATTGCCCGCCTCGATCCCTTCGTCGGCAGCATCGATCACCGATCCGGCGATGGTGTTGACGGTCGCGTTGTCGCCCAGCTGCATCGCCTCGTCCCCGCCGGTGACGCGAGCGGTCGAGTTCAGCGACACGGTGGCGTTGTTGCGCGCGCGGATGCCATCGGAATTCGGCGAGGACACCGTGCCGAAGACGACGATGTTCGCGCTGTCGCGCAGGTCGATCCCGCGGCGGTTGCCGCCGTTCGTCACCGTTGCCCCGGACCCGACCAGCAGGTTGATGCCGTCAAGCCCGGTGTCACCGCCGAACACGAACCCGTTCGCGTCGGTGCCGGTGCATGTCACCGTCGCGCCATTGGCAGGCGCATCGGGCGTGCATTGTGCCGCCGCCGCACCCGCCCACAGCACCGGCGCCGCGGCCAGCGCGGTTGTCAGAAAAAGTCGAACCATGAAGTCCCCCACAGGTAAGCCACGCCCGCAGGGTAGGGTCGTCGGTTAACAGGTTTGTGGCATTTACATGACAACTGGCAGGGCCGCCCGGACGCCCTGTGTCCGGTTTCAGCGCAAGGGCCGGTCCCAGAGCGGGCGCAGCGGATCGGGCGTGCGGAACATGTCGCGCACCGGGTCGGTGGCGCCGCCGAAGCGGACCGTCACGCCGACAAAGGCGGCCGGATCGGCGGACAGGTCGTCGCGCCCGGTGCGGCCCGTCGCCTCGATCCCGGCGACGAGGTCGATCCGGCGGGACAGGCGGACCTCGGCGGCCAGCGTGGCGGTATATCCCATCGCGGACAGGCTCGCCTCGTCATAGTCGGCGATGTCGAGCGCGGCGCGAAGCGCGATGCGGTCGCTCGCCTGGAGCCGCGCGGCGGCCCCCGCGAAGATGGCGTCAAGGTCACCGCCAAGCGCGTAGCCCAGGCCCGCGTGCCCGTCCACGGTCAGGCGGTCCGACAGGGCCACGCGCCCCTCGACCCCGAGGGCGGCAAAGGTGAAGTCGTGTCCGTCCTGGTCGGTCAGGGTGGCGAAAAGCCCATATTTCTGGCCGGGTTGCGGGGTCATGTACAGGTGCGCGGCCGCGGTGCCGAGCGTGCGGCCGTCGGTGTCGGAGAGCGACAGGTCCAGTTGCAGCCCGTGCGCGCCGGTCAGCGCCACGTCGATCCGGGTGTTAGCCCGGGTGGCGGAGGCATCGCCCGAGACATGGCCGAAGGACAGTTCCATCCCGATGATCCCGAGGCCGGATTGCGCCTGTGCGGGCGCCGAAGCCACGACCGCTGACACGACGAGGGCGGTCGCACACCATTTCCTGAACATCGTCACAACCTTCGACCGCCCCCGTGGGACAGGCGATGCCACGCGGCGGGCCCGGTCCGAAGCAGGCGCGGAGGTCGTGGTTAAGCAGACGTATCCGGCGCAGGTGGTTGGCGACAATGCTGGCGCCAGCCAGAGGATTGTTGCCGCTGCCGAGGACCGGGGTCAGACGAGGGCGACTCGTTCCCGCTGTTCGGGGTCGGGGTAGGGGCGGTAGAGCCCGACCGAGACATGGGCGATCATGGCGTGCATCTGGTCATAGCGGCGCACGGCCTCGTCATCCGCCTGCGCCAGCGCGCGGAAGGCGTCGTCGAGCTGGGTCAGGCCCTTGACCTCGATCTCCAGCAGGAAGTCGGGATGGGCGCCCGAGGCGAGGCCGAACTTGCGCCGCATCAGCCGCCAGCCCGCGATCAGGCCGCGGCCCTGCAGGTGGCCCATCCAGTTGGCGACGGCCGAAGAGAAGGCGAGTGCCCGCGCTTCATCCTTCAGCTCGATCATGCAGTGGTAGAGGTTCATGCCGCAAGCTCCTGCTTCCCTTCGCAGGATCGCAGGGAATGCTTGCCAAGCGGTGAACCCTACTCCTCCTCGGCCTGTTCGGCCACGACGGCGACGGACACGACTTCCTCGCCCGCGCCGGTGTCGAACACCTTGACCCCGCCCGCGGAGCGCGAGCGGAAGCTGATGCCGTCCACCGGGCAGCGGATCGACTGGCCGGTCGAGGTCGCCAGCATGATCTGGTCGCCGTGCTGGACGGGGAAGGAGGCGACAAGCCGCCCGCCGCGCATGGCCTTGTCGATGGCGCGCACGCCCATGCCGCCGCGGCCCCGCACGGGGTAGTCGTGGGAGGACGAGAGCTTGCCCTGACCCCGCGCGGTGACGGTCAGGATCAGGTCCTCGGCCGCGGACATCTGGGCATAACGCCCCTCGGGCAGGGCGACGTCGGGCACGGTTTCCTCGTCGTCATCGGCCTCGGCCCCGTCATCCAGCGCGCCTTCGACGGCGCGGCGCATCTTGAGGTAGGCCGCGCGTTCCTCGGGCGAGGCCTCGAAGTGGCGGATCACGGCCATGGAGACGACGCGGTCGCCGTCGGCCAGGCGGATGCCGCGCACGCCGGTGGAATCGCGGCCCGAGAACACGCGGACGTCGGTGGTGGGGAAGCGGATCGCCCGGCCGAGGGCCGTGACCAGCAGCACGTCGTCGGCATCGTCGCAGATGCGGGCGTTCACAAGCCCAACGCCGTCAGGCAGTTTCATGGCGATCTTGCCGTTCTTCTTCACGTTGGTGAAGTCGGACAGGGCGTTGCGCCGCACGTCGCCGTCGGAGGTCGCGAAGACGATCTGGAGAGTGGCCCAGTCATCCTCGGGCACGTCCACGGGCATGATGGCGGCGATGGACCCGGTCATGCCGTCGATGACGTTGGCGAGTGCCCGCCCCTTGGCGGTGCGCCCGGCCAGCGGCAGGCGCCAGCACTTGAGCGCATAGACCATGCCGTCGGTGGTGAAGAACAGAAGCCGCGTGTGGGTGTTGGCGACGAACAGGGTCGTCACCACGTCGTCTTCCTTGGTCTGCATGGACGACAGGCCCTTGCCGCCGCGGCGCTGCGCGCGGAATTCCGCAAGCGGTGTGCGCTTGATCCAGCCGGACTGGGTGACGGTGACGACCATATCCTCACGCTCGATCAGGTCCTCGTCGTCCATGTCGCCGGCCCAGTCGGCGATTTCCGTGCGGCGGGGGACGGCGAATTGGGTTTTGATCTCGGACAGTTCCGTGGCGATGATCGCCATGATCCGGTCGCGGGACCGCAGGATGTCGAGGTAGTCCTTGATCCGGGCGGCCAGCGCTTCGAGTTCGTCGGTCACCTCCTTGACGCCGAGCTGGGTCAGGCGTTGCAGCCGCAGGTCGAGGATCGCGCGGGCCTGGGCGTCGGACAGGTTGTAGGTGCCGTCCGCATTCACCGTGTGGCCGGGATCGTCGATCAGGCGGATATAGTCGGCGATATCCGTGGCGGGCCAGCGGCGGGCCATCAGGCGGTCTCGGGCATCGGCGGCGTCGGCGGAGGCGCGGATGGTGGCGACGACTTCGTCCACGTTCGTCACGGCGACAGCAAGGCCGCACAGGATGTGGCTGCGCTCGCGCGCCTTGGTCAGGTCGTGCGCGGTGCGGCGCGCCACAACGTCCTCGCGGAAGCCGATGAAGTAATGCAGGAAATCGCGCAGCGTCAGCTGTTCCGGGCGGCCGCCGTTGAGCGCCAGCATGTTGCAGCCGAAGCTGACCTGCATGGTGGTGAAGCGCCAGAGCTGGTTCAGGACCACGTCCGCCGTGGCGTCGCGCTTCAGCTCGATCACCACGCGCACGCCGTGGCGGTCGCTCTCGTCGGCCACGGCGGCGATGCCTTCGAGCTTCTTGTCGCGGGCCAGTTCCGCGATCTTCTCGATCATCGTGGCCTTGTTCACCTGGTAGGGGATCTCGTCGATGACGATGGCCTCGCGGTCCTTGCGGATGTTCTCCACATGGGTCTTCGCACGGATCACCACGCTGCCGCGCCCCTCCAGATACGCCTTGCGCGCGCCCGACCGGCCGAGAATCACGCCGCCGGTGGGGAAATCGGGGCCCGGGACATGCTCCATCAGCTGTTCGCTGGTGAGATCCGGGTCACTGATCAGCGCAAGCGTGGCGTTGATCACCTCGCCCAGGTTGTGGGGCGGGATGCGGGTCGCCATGCCGACGGCGATGCCTTCGGCGCCGTTCACCAGCATGTTGGGAAAGCGCGCGGGCAGGACGGTCGGTTCCATCCGCTCGTTCGCATAGTTCGGGACGAAGTCGACGGTGTCCTTGTCGATGTCCACCAGAAGGGGCTCGGCCGCCTTGGCCAACCGGCTTTCGGTGTAGCGATAGGCGGCGGGCGGGTCGCCGTCCATGGAGCCGAAGTTGCCCTGCCCGTCGATCAGCGGCAGCGACATGGAGAAGTCCTGCGCCATGCGCACGAGCGATTCATACACCGCGCTGTCGCCATGCGGGTGGTAGCGGCCCATCACGTCGCCCACGGCAGTCGCGCACTTGCGGTAGGGCTTGTTCGCGGTCTGCCCGTTTTCCCACAGCGTATAAAGGATGCGCCGGTGCACGGGCTTCAGCCCGTCGCGCAGGTCGGGGATCGCGCGGCTGACGATCACGCTCATGGCATAGTCCATGAACGCGGTGGACATCTCGGCCTCGATCGCCACCTGCGGGCCGTCATGGGCCATCCGGCGCAACGGACCGTCTTCGTCCGACATTTCAGGGGGTTCGGGAGTATCGTTCATGTGACCCGACGCGGCCGCGCGCGCCCTCTACAGATTGTTGTGCCTTGTGTAGCACCCCCTTGATCTGGGGGCAACGAAGCGGCGCGCGCAACGGTCGGCAGCCGCGCAGGCCGAGTGCCAACAAGCTGTTTTCATTGAAAAGAAACCTGATTCGTGGCGCAATTCATGTCGGGTATGTGACAGGAGTTTTGCCGATGCCCCGACCGACCGATCCCGCCGCCGATCCCGCCCAGGACCAGCCCGGCCGCGAGACCGCCCTGATGCTGCAGGGCTACGGCCTGACCACGGCCGAGTTCTTCTACCGGATGCCGGACTACCGCAGCGTGCTGAACAGCTTCGTCTGGCAGGACTATGACCTCGCCCCGGACTATCCGCAGATGTTCCGCTTCATCGAGTTCTGGCAGGAACGGATCGAGGGGCCGCTGCATTCGGTGCGCTTCACCCACCGCAAGCTGATCGGCCCCGGCGAATGGCGCAACGTGGTGGGCGAGTTCCGCATCCACTGAGGGGCGCGCCGCCCAACCGTTGACGGGGGGCTGTCTGCCCCCCGCCGCCGCGCTGCGTCGGCTCCCCCCGAGGATACTTGAGGCACGTCGAAGGCATGGCTGTTTGCCTGTGCTTCGATGTGCTGGAAGTATCCTCGGGGGGGCGGGGGGCAGACAGCCCCCCGCGTGCGCCCCTCGGACTGGGAAAGGTCAGACGGAAGCGTCCGGGCCCGCGCGCATCAGCATCCCCCAGAGGTCGCGCGGATCGTCGGGGTCGGCGATCAGGTCGAGCGGCTGGCACAGGTCGGGCGTGACCCGGGCCTTGAGCCAGACCAGCGCCGAGAAGTCCTCGATCGCGAAGCCCACGCTGTCGAAGAGCGTGATGTCGTCGGGCCCGCGGCGGCCCGGCGCGGTGCCTGCGATCACGCGGTGAAGTTCGGTCACCGGGTGGTCGGAGGGGAGTTGCTGGATCTCGCCCTCGACCCGCGTCTGGGGCGGGTGTTCCACGAAGATCGCGCAGCGGGGCAGAAGCTCGGGCGGGAGTTCGGTCTTGCCCGGGCAGTCGCCGCCGACCGCGTTCAGGTGCTGGCCGGGGGCGACGGCGTTGGCCGCCAGGACGCGGGCGTTGCGCTTGTCGGCCGTGACCGTGGTGACGATATCGGCGCCGGCTGCGGCGTCTTCCGCGCTGGGGCATGTCGTCAGGTGGAAGCCGAGGGGCGCGAGGTTGCGCATGAGTTTCGCGGTGGCGGCGGGGTCAGTGTCGAACAGGCGCAGCCGGTCGGCGCCGGTCAGCGCCCGGATCGCCAGGGCCTGGAATTCGGACTGGGCGCCGTTGCCGATCAGGGCGTGGGTGCGCGCGCCGGGCCGGGCCAGATGCTTCGCGGCGACCGCCGACATGGCGGCGGTGCGGAGCGCCGTCAGGAGCGTCATCTCGGTCAGGAGCACCGGATAGCCGGTGGCCACCTCGGCCAGAAGTCCAAAGGCCGCAACGGTCTGCAGGCCGGTCCTTGTGTTGCCGGGGTGGCCGTTGACGTACTTGAAACTGTAATGCGCGCCGTCGGTGGTGGGCATCAGCTCGATCACGCCCTGGGGGCTGTGGGCGGGCAGGCGCGGGGTGCGGTCGAAGCTGTCCCAGCGGCGGAAGTCGGCCTCGATCACGGCCGCGATCTCCTGCAGGGCGGTTTCCGGGCCGATGCGGTGGACGAGCGCCATCATGTGCGCGACCGACACGAAGGGAACCAGCGCCTTGTCGGAAGGGGCGGCCATCAGTCGCCCCAGGCGCGGGTGGGCCGGTCGAACACGCGGCGGCCCATGAGCGAGCCGACGAGGTCCACCATCAGCTGCGCCGTGCGGCCGCGGTCATCGACGAAGGGGTTCAGTTCGACAAGGTCGAGCGAGGTGACGAGACCGGAATCGCCGAGGAGTTCCATGACCAGATGCGCCTCGCGGAAGGTGGCGCCGCCGGGCACGGTGGTGATGACGCCGGGGGCGACGGAGGGGTCGAGGAAATCGACGTCGAGCGAGACGTGGAGCATGCCACCTTCGGTTGCGACGGCAGACAGGAACCGGCGCAGGGGGGCGGCGGCGCCTTCCTCGTCCAGGACGCGCATGTCGCAGACCATCAACTGGTTGGCTTCCAGCACGGCGTGTTCGGCCGGATCGACGGACCGGATGCCGTAAAGGCAGATGTTGCGTTCCGGAACGGGGGGGCCGAAGGGCGGGAAGGCGTCGAAGCCCGGGCGGCCCGAGACATAGCCCAGGGGCGTGCCGTGCAGGTGGCCCGAGGTGGTGGTGTCGGGGGTGTGGATGTCGGAATGGGCGTCAAGCCACAGGACGAACTGCGGGCGTCCCGCGGCGCGGGCGTGGGCGGCGACACCGGCGACGGTGCCGAGCGACAGCGCGTGGTCGCCGCCCATGAACACCGGGAAGCCCTGCGCCATGGCGGTGCGGGCGGCGTCGGTGAGGAGCGCGGTCCAGGCGACGGTTTCCCCCAGCGCAAAGAGGGCCGGGTTGGGGTGGGCGATCTCGGGCGCGGGCGCGGGGCGCAGGTCGCCCCGGTCGGTCACGCGGTGGCCGAGGTCGGTCAGGGCCTGGGCGATGCCGGCGATGCGGTAGGCATCGGGGCCCATGCGGCAGCCCTGGGGGCGCTTGCCGCTGTCCATGGGCACGCCGAGGAGGATCACGTCACGGGGGGTCATGGGGCCTCTGGTTCCGGCGCGCGCGCGCGGGCCGGGTCGGGACCGCGCGCGGGGCGCAGGGTGGCACGGGCGCGGGGCGGCGGGAACCCCCGAAACGGCGGGGCCGCGCGGGCAGGGTGGCCCCAGGGTCGCCCGGGCCG
>DBBA01000347.1:0-166 GCA_002291955.1 Rhodobacteraceae bacterium UBA996
CACCCCGCAGGCCGGTCCCCGCGCCGCCCGCGCGCTCGCCCGCCTTGCGGCCCGCCTCCCCGGTGCGGCGCTCACCGTCGCCCCCGGTGCGCTTGGCGCAGACTGGACAACGGGCCTGCCCCTCACCCTGACCGTCACGCCCGGCGCCCCCATGACCGGCACCGCC
>DBBA01000347.1:572-8302 GCA_002291955.1 Rhodobacteraceae bacterium UBA996
GCGGCGACGGCACCGCGCGCGATGTGGCGGGCGCGCTGGCCCCGCATCAGGCGCTGCTGGGCATCCCCTGCGGGGTCAAGATGCACTCCGGCGTCTTCGCCGTGACACCCGATGCCGCGGGTGCCGTGCTGGCCGAGGTTGTCGGGGGCACCGTGACCTGGGACCCAGAGGCCGAGGTGATGGACTTCGACGAGGTGGAACTGCGCGCGGGCCGCCTTGCGCCGCGGCTCTACGGGCTGGCCCGGGTGCCCGTGGCCGCCGGCCGGATGCAGGCGTCCAAGGGTGGCCCCCGGCAGGACTGGGCGGCGGCCCTGGCAGGCGCGGCCGAGGAAATCGCCCGCGGTCTTGATCCCGCCGCCCTGACCCTGATCGGTCCCGGCACCAGCGCGGGTGCGGTGATGCGCGCGCTGGGCCACACGCCCACGATCCTGGGCGTGGACGCGCTGCGCAGCGGTCAGGTCGTCGCCCGCGACGCCACCGCCGCCGACCTGATGCGGCTGGCGGGCGACGCCCCCGTGCGGATCGTCCTTGGCGTGACCGGCCAGCAGGGGTTCCTCCTTGGCCGCGGCAACCAGCAGATCGCCGCCCCCCTGATCGCCCGCGCAGGCCGCGACGGGCTGACCGTGCTCGCGTCCGAGGCCAAGCTTGCAGCCCTCGCCCAACCCCGCCTTTGGGTCGATACCGGCGACCCTGCGCTGGACGCGGCCCTGTCGGGCTTTGTCCGCGTCCGCACCGGCGCGGGCCGCGAGACGATGATGCGCGTGGCCGCGGCGGGGGACTAGGGGTGTTGGGCAGATGGCCCACCCTACGCCACGGCGCCCCCTCACGGCGGTTTCGCTTGTGCGCCATGCGAACTTTTGTGCAAGACTTTCGCCCAACCAGAATCATGCTCAGGGAGTGACCGATGGCGACCTCGCACCCGTCCCAACGCCACCCGCATCCGCGCCGCGCGCATCCGTGGATGGCGAATTCCGCCCCCGGCGTGCTCGAAGGGATGCTGGCCGAGATCGGCGCCGCCTCGGTCGCCGAGGTCTTCGAGCAGATCCCAGAAAGCCACTTCCGCAAGGCCCCCCTCGACCTGCCGCCGCAACTGGCCTCCGAGATGGAGCTGAAACGCGAGCTCGTCACCCGCCTGAAGCGCAACGCGAATTGCGAGGACAACCTGTCCTTCCTCGGCGCGGGCGTCTGGCAGCACCACGTCCCCGCCATCGTGGACGAGATCGTCGGCCGCACGGAATTCGCGACGAACGTCTGGGGCAGCTACCAGTCCGACCACGGCCGCAACCAGGCCTGGTGGGAGTTTCAAAGCCAGCTCGGCGCGCTCCTGAACCTCGATGTGGTGCAACTGCCGGTCTATTCCTGGGGCTGCGCCATCGGCCACGCCATCCGCATGGCGGCGCGCCTGACGTGCCGCGCGAAGGTTCTGGTCCCGGCGCTGAGCGACCCCGAACGCCTCTCGGTCATCCGCACCTACTGCCAGCCCGCGGGCATGGCGGGCGCGATCGAGGTCGTGCTGGTCGCCGCCGACCCCACCACCGGGCGGCTCGACCTGTCCGACCTGCGGGCCAAACTCGGCCCCGACGTGGCAGCGGTGTATTTCGAGAACCCCGCCTACCTCGGCACCATCGAAACCGCCGCCGCCGACATCCGCCGTGCCGCCGACACCCTGCGCGAGGTGCTGAAATGACCAAGCTGCCGCAATTCCACGCCGCCAAGTGGGACGAACCCGTGGTCATGGCGATGGGCCGCCCGGGTGCCCGGGGGCAACTGTTCCCGTCGCCGGAACCTGAAGTGATGGATGCCGCAGGCCCCGCCCCGATCCCCGCGGCCATGGTTCGCCGCGATCGCCCCGACCTGCCCGAGATCACCGAGTTCGAGGCGCAGCGCCACTACCTGCACCTTAGCCAAATGACGCTCGGCATGATGGGGGTCAGCCTGTTCGGCACCTGCACCATGAAGTACAACTCGAAGACCTCGGAATTCGCCACCTGGCGCCCCGAACTGGCCGAGGTGCACCCCTACCAGCACCCCGACACCTTGCAGGGCGTGCTGTCGATCATCCACGAATTCGACACCATCCTGCGGTCGCTGTCCGGCATGGACCAGTTCGTGTTCCAGGCAGGCGGGGGGGCCGATGCCGCCTATACCATGACCGCCGTCGCCCGCGCCTACTGGGCCGACCGCGGCCTGCTCGGCCAGCGGACCGAGATGGTGACGACCATCCAGGCCCACCCCTGCAACCCCGCGACCGCCGCTGCCGCGGGGTTCCGCGTGATCAACCTGCCGCTCGAGGAAAACGGCTACCCGTCCCTCGACGCGCTCAAGGCCGCGGTCAGTGACCGCACCGCGCTGATCATGCTCAACAACCCCGATGACATGGGTATCTACAACCCCGAGATCACCGAATGGGTGAAGGCGGCCCGCGCCGTCGGCGCGCTGTGCTTCTACGACCACGCGAACTTCAACGGGGTGATGGGCAAGCTGTCGGCGCGGGAACTCGGCTTCGATGCCTGCATGTTCATGCTGCACAAGACCTTTGGCGCGCCCAAGGCGGGCGGCGGGCCTGCCGTCGGGGCCTATGGCTGCACGGCGGACCTCGCCCCCTACATGCCTGCGCCCATCGTCACCCGCACGTGCGATGTTTATGCTCTGGATGAGGGTCGACCGAAATCCTGCGGAAAGATCAGGGAATTATGGGGCAACGTCCCGCAGGTGGTGAAAGCCTGGGCCTGGGCCCGCGCCATGGGCGCCGAGGGGATCCAGACCGCCTCCGACATCTCGGTCGTCGCCAACAACTACATGGATCACCGCCTGGGCCAGATCCCCGGGCTCGCGAAATCCAACCCCGGCAACCGGCAACGGCGGATGGAGATGACGCGCTGGTCGCTCGGGCCGTTGCACGAGGAAACCGGCATCGGCACCGTCGAATTCGCCAACCGCATGGCCGACTACGGGATCGACCCCTGGTGGATGAGCCATGAACCCTGGATCGTCCCGCAGCCCTTCACGCCCGAAGCCGGGGAACTCTGGTCCAAGGACGACATCGACCGCTGGATCGACGTCGTCGCCCAGATCGCCAAGGAAGCGCGCGAGACGCCGGACCTGGTCAGGACCGCCCCCCACAACCAGCCCATCGCGCAGGTGAAGGGCGCGGTTTTCGACGACCCCGCGCAATGGGCGATGACCTGGCGCGCCTACCTGCGCAAGCGGGCGGGCGCCGGGGCCGGGGCCGGGGCCGAACGCGGCGCGGCGTGACCGGCGTTGCCTCAGTCCATCAGGGCCGACAGGCCCTTCAGGGGCAGCACGGGCTTGCGCCCCAGCACCAGGTCCGCCGTGATCCGCGCCGTCATCGGCCCCGCGCTGAACCCCACCCAGGGGAAAAGCGCCAGGAAGAACCCCGGGCGCCCCGGCGCCTCGCCCAGGATCGGGCGCCAGTCGGGCGTGCCGTTGACCCAGGCCGTCCAGGTGCGGATGGCGCGCGCGGCGGCCGTGGCAGGCACGACGCCCGCGGCCATCGCCATGTTGCCGGTGATGTTCGCGGGGATCGGCGCAAGGTCCCCGTTCACCCGCACGCCCGACGCCCAGCCCCCGCCGATCACCAGCCCGCCGTTCGCCACCTGCTTCAGGGACAGCTTGCCAGCGGCCGAGTACACCAGATGCGGGATCAGGGGCGCCACGGGTTCCGTCACGGTCACCTGCAGGGGGAACCCGCCGATATCCAGGGCCACGCCCAGCATGGCCGCGACCTTGCCTGCGGCCGCCCCCGCCGCGTTCACCACACGGCCAGCGCGCAGCGGCCCGGCGCCCGTCTGCAACAGATAGCCGCCCGGCACGCCCTCGATCCCCGTCACGGGCGTATGGCGCAGGATGCGCGCCCCCGCGCGCGTGGCCGCCGCCGCGATGGCGGGTGAGGCGCGCAGGGGGTTGGCCTTGCCTTCCCGCGCGCAGAAGCCGCCGCCGATGGCATCCGCCGCCAGATAGGGCGCCACCGCGCGCAATTCGTTCCCGCCGAGGATCTGCGTCTCGACCCCGGCTTCCGCCTCGATCCGCGCCTTCGCCTTGATCGCGCGCACCTGCGCGTCCGTGCGCGCGACGACCAGCCCACCGGCCAGCCCGACACCCAGGTCCTCGCCCACGCGATCCGACAGCCCCTGCCACAGGGTCAGGCTTTCCGACAGCATCCGCAGCGCCGGGATGTACGCCCGCGCCCACCCCTCGCCATAGGCCACGAACTCGGGATATTGCAGTTGCAGATGGATCGACCCGGCGTTGGCACCCGACGCCTGCGCGCCACGCTCCCCTGCCTCCAGCAGGATCACATCCGCCCCGTCCTCGGCCAGGTTCCAGGCGCACATCAGCCCGGCAATCCCGCCGCCAATCACGGCCACATCCGCCTTCATCATCCCACGGCACTCCGCGAAAGGACCACGCCATGACCCCGTTCAAGGGCAGCTACACCGTCACCATCACGCCCTTCACCCCCGGCGGCACCGCCATCGACTACCCGGCCTGGACGCGCTTCCTCGACTGGCAACTGGCCAGCGGTGTGCCCGGCATCATCACCCTCGGCACCACCGGCGAATTCCTGACGATCACCGACGACGAGCGCGGCGAGTTCGTCGAGGCCACCGTCAAGCACATCGCGGGCCGCATCCCGGTGCTGGTGGGGTCGATGAACGCCTACACCCCCAACGCCGTGCGCTACTCCCGCCAGGCGCAGGACCTGGGCGCCGACGGGTTGATGATCATCCCGCCCTACTACTACACGCCCACCGAGGACGAGATCTTTGCCTACTACCGCGCGATCTGCGAGGCCGTCTCGATCCCGATCATGCTCTACAACAACCCGTTCACGTCCAACGTGGACATGAGCGCGAAGCTGGTCGGCCGCCTGACCAAGTCCTTCGAGCAGATCCGCTACATCAAGGAAGCGTCCCAGCGGATCGAGCGCATCCACGCGATCATCGTCGAATCCGACGGCCTGATGAACGTCTGGGCGGGCCAGCAGGTGCTGGAAAGCTACACGATGGGCGCCAAGGGCTACGTGAACCCCTATGGCAACGACATCCCCCGCGCGTCGGTCAAGTTCGTGGACTGGGCGGAAGCAGGCCGCTGGGACGACGTCTGGGCCGTCCAGCGCGTGATCCAGAAGTTCGACGCGATCATCACGCGCGGGCACCCCCTGTACGGCCACCAGTGCTATTCCAAGGCGCTGGCGGCGGCGGGCTACCCCGTGGGCGACGTGCGCGCGCCGATCACCACCTTCGAGAGCCTCGGCGACGAAGGGCGCGAGCGCGTGGCGCAGATGGTGCCGCTGATGGCGGAACTGGATGCGGTCGTGGACGCGATCGAGGCGCGGGACCGCACGCGGACAGCCGCCGAGTAACCTCATCGGATATAGGCCGCCCCGTTGATGTCGATGGTCGTGCCCGTCAGGTGGCGGGCGCGGCCCTCGGCCAGGAACACCGCCAGCGCGGCGATCTCCTCGGGCGGGACCCACTCGCCCATCGGCAACCCCGCGGTGATCGCCGCCACCCCGCCTGTCCGCGCCGCACTCTCCACGCTCATCTGCGTGGCGACAACGCCCGGCGAGATCACATAGGCGAGGATCCCGTCCTTCGCATGCGTCCGCGCGACCGTCTTCGTCGCCGCCACGACCTCGGCCCAGAACGCATCGACCGCGCGCGTGTCACCCATGTCGGCGGCGATCAACTCCGCCCGGTCAGGCGCCCCCGCCACCGCCGCCTCGGCCCCCGCCCGGTCGGTCCCGAAATGCGCCACGACCTGCGCGCCCGCATCCAGCATCGCCCCGGCAATCGCCGCCCCGATCCCCTTGGACGCGCCCGTCACGACGACCCGCTTGCCCGTCAGCACGCCCATCCCCGTCAGGTCCGCGTCAGGAACGGCTTGCCGCGCGCTGCCGGGTGGCAGCGGGCATAGGGCGCGGGCAGGGACAACTCATCCCCCAGCGCCACCTGCGCCCGCCAGCACCAGCGCGGGTCCCAAAGCATGGCGCGCGCCAGCGCCACCATGTCGGCCTGACCGGACGCCAGGATCGTCTCGGCCTGCACCGGATCGGTGATCTGCCCCACCGCCATCACGGGGATGCCCGTCTCGGCCCGGATGCGCGCGGCGAAGCCCACCTGATAGCCCGGCCCCGTCGCGATCTGCTGCCGCTGGTCCAGCCCACCCGACGACACGTCGATCATGTCGCAGCCCGCGTCCCGCAGCGCCTTGCAGAACTCGACCGTTTGACCCACGTCCCAGCCGCCCTCGATCCAGTCGGTGGCCGACAACCGCAACAGCACCGGCATGTCGTCCGGCACCGCCGCGCGGACCGCCCGGAACACCTCGAGCGGCAGGCGCATCCGCGCTTCCAGCCCCCCGCCATAGCCATCGGTCCGGCGGTTGGTCAGCGGCGACAGGAACTGGTGCAAGAGGTAGCCATGCGCCGCATGGACCTCGACCGCGGCAAAGCCCGCCGCGCCCGCGCGCTTCGCCGCTGCGCCGAACGCGGCCACGACCGCCGCGATATCGTCCACCGTCATCGCGCGCGGCACCGGCCAGCCGTCCAGATAGGGCAGGGCGGACGGCGCCACACACTCCCACGCGTCCGCCCCCGTCAGGAACCGCCCGCCGTCCCAGGGTGCCGCCGTGCTGGCCTTGCGCCCCGCATGGGCCAGCTGGATCGCCATCGCCCCCGCGCCCATCATCCGCACCGCGGCATTGATCCGCGCGAACGCGGCCACCTGCGCGTCGTTCCACAGTCCCGTGCAACCCGGCGTGATGCGGCCCCGCGCCTCGACCCCCGTGGCTTCGACCACCACCAGCCCGGCCCCGCCCTGTTTGAGCCCGCCCAGGTGCACCATGTGCCAGTCCTGTGCGACGCCATCCGTCGCCTGGTACTGGCACATCGGTGCCACCGCCACGCGGTTTCCCAGGGTCAGGCCCCGCAGGGTGATCGGCGAAAACAGGCGGCTGGCCATGCGTCAGGGCTCCACAATCCGGTTGATCGGGGGTTTCGTGCGGCATATGAACATCTGTGCGCATCCTTGACCACGCCGCCCCGCGCAAGACAAGCGAAAAGGACCAGCCCCATGACCGCGCTTTCCGTCGCCGCCAGCACGTTTCCCTTCCTCTACTCGCACGACGGCCTCGGCGCGATGAAGCACCTGCGGGGCTTGGGTTACGACGCGTTCGAGATGATGATCTTCCCGCCCCACTGCTGGCCGCGGGAACTGACCACCGCCCAGCGCCGCGCGTACCGCACCTGGCTCGATGGCGAAGGCGCGCGGCTCACCTCCTTTTGCTATCCCCTTCTCGACAACAACCCCAACGGCGTGGACCGCCTGATGCGGGCCTACACGCTCGACCGCTACCGCGAGGCGATCGACCTCGCCGCCGAATGGTCCTGCCCCTATGTGGTCGCCATCCCCGGGCCGGTGAACAGCCTGATCAACCCGCCCGTGGACTGGATGCGCAACTGGTTCATCGAGGGCGTGCAGGAACTGGTCCGCTACGCCCACGGCACCGGCGTGCAGATCCTCTTGGAAAACGTCCCCTTCACCTTCTTGCCCACCGCGCAGGACATGGCCGACACCGCGCGGGCCATCGGTCCCGAGGTCGGCGTGAACTTCGACGTCTGCAATTCCGCCTACATCAAGGAAGACCCGGCCGCCGCGATCCGCCTGCTGGGCAGCCGCGTGAGGAACGTGCACATCAGCGACAGC
>DBBA01000115.1 GCA_002291955.1 Rhodobacteraceae bacterium UBA996
CCCCTGCCGCGGACGGATGCGGTGCTGGCGGGGCTTCTCGACATGCGGTTGCCGCTGACCTTCAGCCTCGACGACTGCCGCCTGATTGCGCGGATCATCGCCGGAGAGGTGACGACGGCCCGCGCGGCGCGGCAGGCCGCCGAATGATCCGCCTGGCGGTCGCCCTAGCTTGGCTGGCGATGCCCGCGGCGGCGCAGGACATCGCGTTCTCGCCCGCGCCGACCGAGGCCTGCCTTGCCGCCGGGCCCACCGATCCTGCGACCTGCATCGGCCATGCGGCGGACGCCTGCATGCTAGAGACCGACGGCGGCGAGACGACCGTGGGCATGGGCGCCTGCCTGTCGGCGGAACTCGAGTGGTGGGCGGCGCGGTTGGCGGCGGCCGAGAAAGGCGTCGCGGATGCCGCTGCTGCCACCGATGCCGAGATGGTGGCGATCGGGGCGACCGTGCCCATGCAGGCCCCGGCGTTCGACGCCATGCGCGCGGCCTGGGCCGCGTGGCGCAATGCAGCTTGCGACTGGGAAAGGGCGCAGTGGGGCGGCGGCACGGGGCAGGGGCCTGCGACCGCCGCCTGCCTGATGCGGATCACCGGCGAACAGGCGCTGGCGCTCGAGGCGTGGCTGGCGGAACAGGCGCGGCGCTAGGACAGCGCGGGCCTACCCGGCTTCCTGGTCGCACATGCCGCGGCCGAACTCGGTCTGCGCCCAGCCCTCGGCGACCACCGCCGTGCCCGGCCCGTTCGACACCTCGACATAGGACCAGTCGCCGCGGCGCCGGTGGTTGAAGATCAACGACTGCCGCGGCTGCGCCGTGCCGATCACCGGGCTCGTGGCCGACGCGCCCGCGTGCAACGCGAAGGCCCCGCCGCGCCAGCCCCAGCAGGCAAAGCCCAGTTCGTCCGGCACGGGAATGTCGATCAGCCGGTCGAGCGCCGCCTTGCGTGCCTGCATCGCGGGCGTGGGGCCCGCGCCGGTGTTCACCCGGCACCCGATGCTCTGTTCCAGGCCGCGCATGTCGTCCACCGCCTGGCGGTCCACGGTGACCGCTCCGGCATCGGTCTGGGTGCAGCCCGCGTTGCCGAACAGGGCCTGCCCCAGCGCGCTGCCAAAGCAGTAGCCCGCCTGGTGGAACAGCATGTTGCGGGTGACCCAGAGGTCCTCGCAGGTGGTCGTGGCCTGCGCGGGCCCGGGAAGCGCGGGAAGCAGCAGGGCGAGGGCAAGCGCAGGTGCGGTCGGGCGCATGGGCAGGCTCCGGCAGATTCGGGGGGATCGCGCAGTCAGAATAGCATGCGCACGGCCTGTTGCCGCGACGTGACAGGGCGGGACCGACCGCCCCGGCACCGGACGAAACGCCAGCCTCCCGGGCGACCCCCCACCCTATCCCTCCCCCACGCCGGGGGGAGGGAGGCACCCCGGGCGCCCGCTTGCGCCCCTTGCCGGACATCCAGACAGGTCCCGCTTCATCCTGTCTCAAGTATCCCGGGGGGAGGCGCGGCATCGCCGTGCCCGGGGGGCAGCGCCCCCCGCCTTCGTCCCCCATGCCCCATGGGCGACCACCTGACACAGGTGCCGCGGTGCGGCGCTTGATTGACCCCCCGCCTGCGATGGGGGATAAGCGGGGAAGCCTTGGAATGCCCCTTGTCAGGGGCACCCTTGGAAAGCCCCTTTCCAGGGGCGGGCCAGCAACGCCGCCCGGCAGAGGCGGGAAGGAGCCAGACCCGTGGACGCGCTTCTGGGCGAGTACCTGCCCATCCTGATCTTCATCGGCATCGCCGTGGGTCTTGGCCTGATCCTGATCCTCGCCGCCGCCGTCGCCGCCCCGTCCGACCCCGACCCCGAAAAGGTCTCGGCCTACGAATGCGGGTTCAACGCCTTTGACGACGCGCGGATGAAGTTCGACGTGCGCTTCTATCTCGTGTCGATCCTGTTCATCATCTTCGACCTGGAAGTGGCGTTCCTGTTCCCCTGGGCCGTCGCCTTCCCGACCATGACCGACACGGCGTTCTGGTCGATGATGGTGTTCCTGGGCGTGCTGACCGTGGGCTTCGCCTACGAATGGAAGAAGGGAGCGCTGGATTGGGAGTGAGCACCGCCGCCTTCGACGCAGGCCCCGACAAGGACGCCGCCACAAGCGCGCTGAACCGCGAGTTGCAGGACAAGGGGTTCCTCGTCACCTCGACCGCCGACATCGTGAACTGGGCGCGCACCGGGTCCCTGCACTGGATGACCTTCGGCCTTGCCTGCTGCGCGGTCGAGATGATGCACACCTCGATGCCGCGCTATGACCTGGAACGCTTCGGCACGGCGCCGCGTGCCTCGCCCCGGCAGTCCGACCTGATGATCGTGGCGGGCACGCTGACGAACAAGATGGCCCCGGCGCTGCGCAAGGTCTACGACCAGATGCCGGAACCCCGCTACGTCATCAGCATGGGGTCCTGCGCCAACGGCGGGGGCTACTACCACTACAGCTATTCGGTGGTGCGGGGCTGCGACCGGATCGTGCCGGTGGACATCTACGTCCCGGGCTGCCCGCCCACGGCCGAGGCGCTGCTGTATGGCATCCTGCAACTGCAGCGGAAGATTCGCCGCACGGGGACGGTTGCGCGATGAACGGGGGTACGCGATGACCGAAGCCCTGCGCGACCTTGCCGCCCATATCGAGACCCGACGCCCGGACTGCGTGCAGTCGTGGGACGTGGCGCAGGGCGAGTTGACCATCCAGGCGACACTGTCCAGCCTGCCCGGGTTCATCGAGTTCCTGCGCAGCGACCGGACCTGCCGGTTCTCCACCCTCGTGGACATCACCGGCGTGGACCACCCGGAACGCGAGGCGCGGTTCGACGTGGTCTATCACCTGTTGTCGATGTACCAGAACCACCGCATCCGGGTGAAGGTCGCGGTGCGCGAGGACGAGATGGTGCCGTCGATCACCGGCGTCTTCCCGGCGGCGAACTGGTTCGAGCGCGAGGTGTTCGACATGTTCGGGCTCCTCTTCTCGGGCCACCCGGACCTGCGGCGGATCCTGACCGACTACGGGTTCCGCGGGTACCCCCTGCGCAAGGACTTCCCCACCACCGGCTATGTCGAGGTCCGCTATGACGAGGCGCTGAAGCGTGTCGTCTACGAACCCGTCAAGCTGGTGCAGGAATACCGCCAGTTCGATTTCCTGTCGCCCTGGGAGGGCGCGAAGTACGTCCTGCCGGGTGACGACAAGGCGCAGGCCAAGGGCTGACCCGGGGATGGCCGCTCCCACGATCCTGTTCGGCGTCGGCGCGACCAAGGCCGGGACAAGCTGGCTGTGGGACTGGCTGCGCGGCCACCCGCAGGCGCATGTGTGCGGGATCAAGGAACTGCACTGGTTCGATGCGGTCGAGGCAGGGCGGCTGGACGCCGCCGCGCGCGACCTGCGCCGTCAGATCGCGGACGCCGAGGGTCGGGGCGCCTCGCCCGCCCGGCTGGCCGACCTGCGCGCCTGGCTGGCGGTGGTCGAGCGAGGGGATCAGGCGGGGTATCTCGACTATCTGACGGCGGGCGCGGGTACGGCGCGGCTGGTGGCCGACGTGACGCCCGCCTATGCGCTGCTGCCCGAGGGCACCTTGCGCCAGATGGGCGCCCTGACCCCCGACGTGCGGTTCCTGTACATCCTGCGTGACCCGGTGGACCGGCTGTGGTCGCATGTCCGCATGATCGCCCGCAGGCGGACCAAGGACGGCGACGTGACCCCCGACCGCTGCCGCCGCATCCTGATGCGCACCCTGCGGGGCGAGGAGCCCGAGATCGCCGTGCGGTCCGACTATGCCGGGGCGCTGGCCCGGCTGACGGCCGCCGTGGCGCCCGCGCGGCTGATGTTGCAGGTGTTCGAGGAGATGTTCGCGCAACCCGCCATCGACCAGATCGCCGCGTTCCTGGGCCTGGCACCGCACCCCGCGCAGGTGGCGGTGCGGGTCCATGCGGGCGTGGACATGGCGATGCCCGAGGCCGCCCGCATACGGGCGCGCGACTGGCTCGCGCCGCAGTACTATCATGCGGCCCGGGTGCTGGGGCGGATGCCCCCCGCTTGGGACGGAAAGGAGTAACGGATGGACGGCAAGTTCGATGACGCGCTGACGGGCGAGCAGAAGATCCGCAACTTCAACATCAACTTCGGTCCGCAACACCCTGCGGCCCATGGGGTTCTGCGTTTGGTGCTGGAACTGGACGGCGAGATCGTTGAACGCTGCGATCCGCATATCGGTCTGCTGCATCGCGGGACCGAGAAGCTGATGGAAAGCCGCACCTACCTGCAGAACCTGCCGTATTTCGACCGGCTGGATTACGTGGCGCCGATGAACCAGGAACATGCCTGGTGCCTGGCCATCGAGAAGCTGACGGGTGTGCAGGTGCCGCGCCGGGCGTCGCTGATCCGGGTGCTCTACTCGGAGATCGGGCGGGTGCTGAACCACCTTCTCAACGTCACCACGCAGGCCATGGACGTGGGCGCGCTGACCCCGC
Source organism: Rhodobacteraceae bacterium UBA996 (assembly GCA_002291955.1). GTDB lineage: Bacteria > Pseudomonadota > Alphaproteobacteria > Rhodobacterales > Rhodobacteraceae > UBA996. Next base: position 4,491 of record DBBA01000115.1, read on the forward strand.
CGCTCTGGGGCTTCGAGGAGCGCGAGAAGCTGATGGTGTTCTACGAACGCGCCTGCGGGGCGCGGCTGCATGCCGCTTATTTCCGGCCCGGCGGCGTGCACCAGGACCTGCCGCCCGCGCTGCTCGATGACATCGAGGCCTGGACTGCGACCTTCCCGCGCGTGCTGGACGACATCGACACGCTGCTGACGGAAAATCGCGTGTTCAAGCAGCGCAACGCCGACATCGGCGTGGTGACCGAGGACGACATCCTGAACTGGGGCTTCTCGGGCGTGATGGTGCGGGGCTCGGGCCTCGCCTGGGACCTGCGCCGCGCGCAGCCCTACGAATGCTACGACGAATTCGAGTTCATGATCCCCGTGGGCAAGAACGGCGACTGCTATGACCGCTACCTGTGCCGCATGGCCGAGATGCGCGAGAGCGTGAAGATCATCCGGCAGGCCATCGGCAAGCTGCGGGAACCGGCCGGGCAGGGCGACGTGCTGGCCCGCGGCAAGATCACGCCGCCGCCGCGGGCCGAGATGAAGACGTCGATGGAAGCGCTGATCCATCACTTCAAGCTCTACACCGAAGGGTTCAAGGTGCCAGCGGGCGAGGTCTATGCCGCGGTCGAGGCGCCGAAGGGCGAGTTCGGGGTCTATCTTGTCGCCGACGGCACCAACCGCCCCTACCGCGCGAAACTCCGCGCGCCGGGGTTCCTGCACCTGCAGGCGATGGACTACATCGCCAAGGGCCACCAGCTGGCCGACGTCGCCGCGATCATCGGCACGATGGACGTCGTGTTCGGCGAGATCGACCGGTGATGGCTGCCTCGACCTTCATCTTCGGCGTGTTCCCGACCCTGCTCGGGGGCGCCATCATCGGTGGGCCGGCCGTCTTTGTGCCGCTCGCCGCGCTCATGTTCATTGCCGCCGTTCCGGGGACCCACTGAATGCTCCGCCGCCTTGCCCCCCACCAGCCCGAGAGCTTTGCCTTCACGCCCGCGAACCGCGCCTGGGCCGAAGCGCAGATCACCAAGTATCCGCCCGGCCGGCAGGCCAGCGCGATCATCCCCCTTCTGTGGCGCGCGCAGGAGCAGGAAGGCTGGCTGACCCGCCCGGCCATCGAGCATGTCGCGGACATGCTGGGCATGGCCTATATCCGCGCGCTGGAAGTGGCGACGTTCTACTTCATGTTCCAGCTGCATCCGACGGGGTCGGTCGCCCATGTGCAGGTCTGCGGCACCACGTCCTGCATGATCATGGGGGCCGAGGACCTGGCCGCCGTCTGCGAGCGGCGGATCGGCAAGCCGCACCACACCAGCGCCGACGGCAAGTTCAGCTGGGAAGAGGTGGAATGCCTCGGCGCCTGCGCCAATGCGCCGATGGCGCAGATCGGCAAGGATTATTACGAGGACCTGACGCCCGAGATCCTGGAACGCCTGTTGGATGACCTTGCCGCGGGCAAGGTGCCGACCCCCGGGCCGCAGCAGGGCCGCTTCGCGTCGGAACCAAGCGGTGGCGCGACGTCCCTCAGGGACTCGGCCGGGGCGCCGGAGCCGCACAACGGGTCGGTCGCGCTGGCGCTGGCCGTGGGCGACACGGTGAAGCGCATCGACGGGACCGAGGTGCCGCTGACCGCGCCCTGGCAGGGCAAGGCGGGCTGACGCCCGGCGTCCTGCACCGCAAAATCCCCGCATCCGGGGGAGAGACAGGCGCGGCGAAAGCCGCTAAGACCTGAACAGGGACGCGCAGATACCCGCCCAGGGAGAGAGAACCTTATGTACGAGAAACAGACCCCCATGACGCTGGCGCTTGTCGGCGCGCTGGCTGGCACCGTCACGGTTGTCGCTTTCCTCATGCTGCTGGTGATGGGCGGATACGCCTTTTCGCCGGCCGCGTTTCTGGCCATCCTGATTGGCCTGATCGTGGCCATCGTGCTGTTCGTGGGCTTCCACAACAAGCCTGCGACCCGGGCGGCGGCCCCGGCGGTGCATGCCGCGCCGAAACCCATGGCCGAATCCGTCCCCGCCGCCCGCGTGGTGGCGACCCCCGCACCGGCGCCGGTGGCGGCGCCTGCTCCGGTGGCGGCACCGGTCGCCGCGGCGCCCGTGGCGGCTGGCGCTGCCCGCAAGCCGGAAGCGCTGACGGCGGCGCGCGGCGGCAACGCGGATGACCTGAAGATCATCAAGGGGATCGGCCCGAAGCTGGAGGAACTGTGCCACAAGCTGGGCTTCTACCACTTCGACCAGGTGGCGAACTGGACGGCCGAAGAAGTGGCCTGGGTGGACGAGAACCTGGAGGGCTTCAAGGGCCGCGTGACGCGCGACCGCTGGGTGCCCCAGGCCAAGGCCATCGTCGCGATGGGACCGACCGAATTCCTGCGTCGGCTGGATGCGGGCGAGGAATTCTGATCCCGTGACAATGCAGGCGACGCGGGCCGCATGACCGACCGGCAGCGGCAGGATGCGGCCCTTGCCCGGCAAGGACGGGTGGTGGCCGTGGTCATCGCCCTGTCCGGTTTGGTCGCATTGCTTGCGCCGTGGATCGCGGCCACACTGGGCTGGACGCTGCGTGGCGAGATGCTTCTGTACCTCGCCGCGATGGGCGGTTTCGCCTGGGCCCTGATCGTGACGGTCGGGCTCTGGCGGCGCCGCAAGTAGAACGCTGCTGCACGCAGGATAACGGGAACAGGACTGCCGCCGATGCTCGCCGACAAGGACCGGATCTTCACCAACCTCTACGGGATGCACGACCGCAGCCTGAAGGGCGCCATGGCGCGCGGGCACTGGGACGGCACGAAGGAGATCCTGGCCCGCGGGCGCGACGCGATCGTGGCCGAGATCAAGGCATCGGGCCTGCGGGGCCGGGGGGGCGCGGGGTTCCCCACGGGGATGAAGTGGTCCTTCATGCCCAAGGAGACGGACGGGCGTCCGTCCTATCTGGTGGTCAATGCGGACGAGTCGGAACCCGGCACCTGCAAGGACCGCGAGATCATGCGCCACGACCCGCACACGCTGGTCGAGGGGTGCCTGATCGCGAGTTTCGCGATGGGGGCACATGCCTGCTACATCTATATCCGCGGCGAATACATCCGCGAGAAGGAGGCGCTGCAGCGCGCCATCGACGAGGCCTATGACGCGGGGCTGATCGGGCGGAACGCCTGCGGGTCGGGCTGGGACTTCGACCTGTACCTGCATCACGGGGCGGGCGCCTACATCTGCGGCGAGGAGACGGCGCTGCTGGAGAGCCTCGAGGGCAAGAAGGGGATGCCGCGGATGAAGCCGCCGTTCCCCGCCGGATCGGGCCTGTACGGGTGCCCCACCACGGTGAACAACGTGGAATCCATCGCGGTGACGCCGACGATCCTGCGGCGGGGGGCCTCGTGGTTCGCGGGCTTCGGGCGGCCGAACAACGTGGGCACCAAGATCTTCGCGATCTCGGGGCATGTGAACCGCCCGTGTGTGGTCGAGGAAGCCATGTCGATCCCGTTCGAGGAGCTGATCGAGCGGCATTGCGGCGGAATCCGGGGCGGGTGGGAGAACTTGAAGGCGGTGATCCCGGGCGGGTCGTCGGTGCCGATGCTGCCCGCAGCCACGGCGCGCGAGGCGATCATGGATTTCGACTGGCTGCGCGAGCAGCGGTCGGGCCTTGGCACTGCGGCGGTGATCGTGATGGACCGGTCCACCGACGTGATCAAGGCGATCTGGCGGCTGTCGAAGTTCTACAAGCACGAAAGCTGCGGCCAGTGCACCCCCTGCCGCGAGGGTACCGGCTGGATGATGCGGGTGATGGAGCGGCTGGTGACGGGCGAGGCGGAAGTCGAGGAGATCGACATGCTTCTGTCGGTCACCAAGCAGGTCGAGGGCCACACGATCTGTGCCCTGGGCGACGCCGCGGCCTGGCCGATCCAGGGGCTGGTGCGCCACTTTCGCGACGAGATCGAGGACCGGATCAAGGCGAAGCGGACCGGCCGGGTCAGCGCAGTCGCGGCCGAATAGGCCGCGGGGGGCATTTGTGCACATGTGCACAAAAGGTCAAGTCCTTGATTTCCCGACCGATGTGATGTGCACGGAAAGGTCTGGTCAACCTGTGTGGGCGAGTCCCTGACCGACCGCGCGTTGCCGCCGCCCGAGGGAATGCCCGGGGCCTTGCGGCGCCATGCCGCGGGGGCTCTGCCCCCGCACCCCCGGGATATTTGAGGCACATCGAAGGTAGGGTCGCCCCATCCGGTGCACCCGGTGCTGGATTGCCGCGGCGCGGCGGGCTATGGTGGCGCCAACAAGACGACGGGAACCGACCGACGTGGACCGAGCGACCGATCTGCCGCCCGAGCCGGGGCGCGCACGGCAGCCTGCAGGGCACCACATTGCCGAGCTGAACATCGGGCGTCTGGTCGCGCCGACCGAGGATCTGCGGGTGGCCGAGTTCATGGCAGCGCTTGACCTCGTCAATGGTCTGGGCAAGCGGATGCCGGGGTTCGTCTGGATGATGGAGGGGTCGGGCGCGCCCGGCACCGGCAACACCGAGACCAAGCTGAACGGCGATCCGCGCTTCGTGTCGAACCTGACGGTCTGGGAGGATGTGGACAGCCTGGGCCGGTTCGTCTTCGAGACGGTGCATGCGCGGTTCTATGCCCGGCGGCAGGAGTGGTTCGAGGTGCTGGGCGCGCAGCACTTCGTCATGTGGTGGGTGCCCGCGGGGCACCGCCCGACCCTGGACGAGGCGATGCAACGCCTTGCCATGCGCGAGAGAGATGGGGACAGCGACCGGGCCTTTGGCTGGTCGTGGCTGGAACAGGGGCGCGCCTTTGCCGCGAAGCGGTGCGCGCCCGCATGAACAGGAGACCCCCGATGCGATATCTGACCCGGATGCTGGGTGTGGTGGCGCTGACCGCGGTGATGGCGCAGGGCGCCGCGGCGACGGCGCAGGCGCTGCCGCCGATCAGTTCCAACGCCCACATCATGCAGCGCCTGCTGGCCGCGGCCATCGGCGACGCGATCCGCGACAACTGTCCGTCCATCGAGGAGCGGACCTGGACGGTACGGACCGAGGCGCTGAAGCTGTACAACCATGCCCGGGGCCTAGGCTATGACCACGCCACTATCGACGGGTTCCTGCGCGACCGGGCGGAACGCGCGGCGGTCTATGCGCAGCGCGATGCCTGGCTGGCCGCGAACGGCGTGGTGGCGGGGGATGCCGAGAGCTATTGCCGCGCCGGGCGGGCCGAGATCGAGAAACGCAGTCTGACGGGGATCCTGCTGCGCGTCCGCTGAGGCGCGGGCGGGGACAACGGGACGGAACGGGACGGGACATGTCGAACCTGAAGAAGATCGTGATCGACGGGCAGGAGGTCGAGGTGGACGGGGCGATGACCCTGATCCAGGCGGCCGAGGTGGCGGGGGTGGAGATCCCCCGCTTCTGCTACCATGAACGCCTGTCCATCGCGGGCAACTGCCGGATGTGTCTGGTCGAGGTGGTGGGCGGCCCGCCGAAGCCTGCGGCAAGCTGCGCCATGCAGGTGCGCGACCTGCGGCCGGGGCCGAACGGGGAACCCCCGGTCGTCAAGACGAACAGCCCGATGGTGAAGAAGGCCCGCGAGGGCGTGATGGAATTCCTGCTGATCAACCATCCGCTCGACTGCCCCATCTGCGACCAGGGCGGCGAGTGCGACTTGCAGGATCAGGCCATGGCCTATGGCGTGGACTTTTCCCGCTATCGCGAGCCCAAGCGCGCGGCGGATGACCTGGACCTGGGGCCGCTGGTCGAAACCCACATGACGCGGTGCATCTCCTGCACCCGCTGCGTGCGCTTCACGACCGAGGTCGCGGGCATCACCCAGATGGGCCAGACGGGCCGGGGCGAGGACAGCGAAATCACGTCCTACCTTGGCCAGACGCTGTCCTCGAACCTGCAGGGCAACATCATCGATCTGTGCCCGGTGGGGGCGCTGACGTCGAAGCCCTATGCGTTCACCGCGCGGCCCTGGGAGCTGACAAAGACCGAGACCATCGACGTGATGGATGCGCTGGGGTCGAACATCCGCGTGGACACCAAGGGCCGCGAGGTCATGCGCATATTGCCGCGCAACCATGACGGCGTGAACGAGGAGTGGATTTCCGACAAGACGCGGTTCGTCTGGGACGGGTTGCGGCGGCAGCGGCTGGACCGGCCGTATGTCCGGGTAGAGGGCAAGCTGCGCCCGGTGTCGTGGTCTGACGCCCTGGCGGCGTCTGCGGCGGCGATTAAGGGCAAGCGCGTCGGCGGGCTGGTCGGGGATCTGGTGTCGGTCGAGGGCGCGTTCAGCCTGAAGCGGCTGGTGGAAGGTGCCGGCGGCGTGGTGGAGTGCCGGGTGGACGGTGCGGCGCTGCCCCCGGGCAACCGCGGGGCCTATGCCGGGACAGCCGCCATCGAGGATATCGACACGGCGGCGGCGATCCTTCTGGTGGGGACCAATCCGCGCGACGAGGCCCCCGTGCTGAACGCGCGGTTGCGCCGGGCGTGGTCGCGGGGGGCGAGCATCGGGGTCGTCGGGCCTGCGGTCGATCTGACCTATGAGTATCGCCACTTCGGCACGGACCGGGCGGCGCTGTCGGCGCTGGTGCAGCACGACTATTCCGACCTGCAGGGCAAGTCGTCGCTGGTGATCCTGGGGCAGGGGGCGATCCGCGGGGCCGATGGCGCGGCCGTTCTGGCGCAGGCCGTGGCGATCTGCGCAGCGTCGGGCGCGAAGCTTCTGGTCCTGCACACCGCGGCGTCGCGCGTGGGCGCGATGGACGTGGGCGTGGTTGCGCCCGGCGGGTTGGCCGACGTGCTGGGGTCCGAGGTGATCGTGAACCTTGGCGCGGACGAGGTGGAGGTGCCTGCGGGGCCGACTGTCATCTACATCGGCCACCACGGCGACCGGGGCGCGCACCGGGCGGAGATCATCCTGCCGTCGGCCGCCTGGGTCGAGGAGAACGGGGTGTTCGTGAACACGGAAGGGCGCCCGCAACTGGCGCTGCGCGCGGGCTTCCCGCCGGGCGAGGCCAAGGAGACCTGGGCGATCCTGCGGGCGCTGTCGGGCGAGATGGGGGCGGCGCTGCCCTGGGACAGTCTGGCGGCGCTGCGGCAGGCGCTGGTGAAGGCGCATCCGGTGCTCGGGCGGATCGACCAGGTGGCGGAGAAGGTGATGGCGCCCTTGGACGGAGGCGCGCTGGGATCGGGTGACTTTGGCACCGCGATCGCGGACTTCTACCTGACGAACCCGGTGGCGCGGGCGAGTGCGCTGATGGCCGACCTGAGCCGCCGGGCCGCGGGGCGCGTCGCGCAGCCGCTGGCGGCCGAGTAGGGCCTTGCGGATGGGGGTCATGGCGATCTCGGCCGGGTTGGTCGCGGGCTGTGCCCCGGCGCCGGTGCCGGGGGCGGCGGAATACCTGGGCGCCGAGGCGCGGCTGATCACCGACGAGGTGATGCAGGCCGAGGTGCGGTTCCGCGGCACGCCCGAGGAGGGGCAGGCCTATGCCCTGTGCGTGGCGGCGCTGGCGGCCACGCTCCGGGGCGATGTCTGGCTGCGGCATCTGCGCACCTTGGCATACAACGAGGCTGGAATTCGCCGCCTCGATGCGCTTTACACCCTCTCGCCGGAGAAGCCCGAGGGGCCGGAGCCGGTGCGCGCGTCCGACCAGGTGGCCGCGTGCGAGGCGAACGGTATCCCGGTGGTATGAGGCCAAGATGACCGAATTCCTGACCACCCCCGCCGGGATCGCCCTGACCATCGCGGCGCAGTGCCTTCTGGTGCTGGGCTTCGTGATGATCTCGCTCCTGTTCCTCGTCTATGGCGACCGCAAGATCTGGGCGGCGGTGCAGATGCGCCGGGGGCCGAACGTGGTGGGCGCCTGGGGCCTGTTGCAGACGGTCGCGGACGCGCTGAAGTACGTGGTCAAGGAGATCGTGGTGCCCGCCGGCGCGGATCGCCCGGTGTTCTTCCTGGCGCCGATGACGTCGTTCGTGCTGGCGGTGATCGCCTGGGCGGTGATCCCCTTCAACGAGACCTGGGTGCTCGCCGACATCAACGTGGCGATCCTGTACATCTTCGCGGTGTCGTCGCTGGAAGTGTACGGCGTCATCATGGGCGGGTGGGCATCGAACTCGAAGTACCCGTTCCTCGGGAGCCTGCGGTCGGCGGCGCAGATGATTTCCTACGAGGTGTCGATCGGGCTGATCATCGTGGGGGTCATCATCTCCACGGGCTCGCTGAACCTCATCCACATCGTGCAGGCGCAGGATACCGGCTGGGGCATCTTCGGCTGGTACTGGCTGCCGCACCTGCCGATGGTGGCCTTGTTCTTCATCAGCGCGCTGGCGGAAACTAACCGCCCGCCGTTCGACCTGCCCGAGGCGGAGTCGGAACTGGTGGCGGGATATCAGGTCGAATACTCGTCCACGCCGTTCCTTCTGTTCATGGCGGGCGAGTACATCGCGATCTTCCTGATGTGCGCGCTGATGAGCCTTTTGTTCTTCGGCGGCTGGCTGTCGCCCATTCCGGGGCTGCCTGATGGCGCGCTGTGGATGGTCGGCAAGATGGCGGTGTTCTTCTTCCTGTTCGCCATGGTCAAGGCGATCACCCCCCGCTACCGCTATGACCAGCTCATGCGGATCGGCTGGAAGGTGTTCCTGCCCCTGTCGCTTGCGTGGGTGGTGATCGTGAGTTTCCTCGCGCATTTCCAGGTGTTCGGCGGGTTCTATGCCCGCTGGGCGGTCGGGTCTTGAGGGGGGGCTGAGGTGACCGAGAACGTCGAGAACCTGATCCTCGATCAGCTTCGGTTGATCCGCGAGGATTTCCGTCGCATGGACAAGCGGTTCGACGAACTTGAAGCCAAGGTGGACGAACTGGGCGTTCGTTCGCAGTCCACCGAAGGCGTGCTCTTCGGCCTTGGCGGCTACATCCGCTCCATCGACGAGCGTGTCGAACACATCGAACAGAAGCTGGGGCTTGACGCATGACGCAGATCGACTGGCAGCGCGCGACCAAGTATTTCCTGCTGTGGGACTTCATCAAGGGTCTGGGCCTGGGGATGAAGTACTTCGTCGCGCCCAAGGCCACGCTGAACTATCCGCACGAGAAGGGGCCACTGTCGCCCCGGTTCCGGGGCGAGCATGCCCTGCGCCGGTATCCGAACGGCGAGGAACGCTGTATCGCCTGCAAGCTGTGCGAGGCGATCTGCCCGGCGCAGGCCATCACCATCGATGCGGAACCCCGCGATGACGGGTCGCGCCGCACCACGCGCTACGACATCGACATGACCAAGTGCATCTATTGCGGCTTCTGCCAGGAAGCCTGCCCGGTCGATGCCATCGTCGAGGGCCCGAACTTCGAGTTCGCGACCGAGACGCGCGAGGAGTTGTTCTACAACAAGGACCGGCTTCTGGCGAACGGCGAACGCTGGGAGGCCGAGATCGCCCGCAACCTGGAAATCGACGCGCCCTACCGATGAGCGATCAGCCCAACCCCTTTGCCGCGATGATGGCCATGGGCCAGGAATTCGCCCGCGCCATGAACCCGGCGCTGGAGCACTTCACCCCCAAGGGGTTCGAGGCGCTGTGGCCGACCATGCCCAAGGACGTGATGGAGACGTTCATGGGCAAGACGTTCAACCC
>DBBA01000291.1:0-6539 GCA_002291955.1 Rhodobacteraceae bacterium UBA996
GGAACTTCCGGGGGGCAGGTCAGCGAGGATGACCGCCCGGCGCAGCGCACGGTCCGACCGTTCGGAAAAATCCGTGGCCAACATGATGCGCTGCATGCCATGCCCTCCCGTCCTCGACATGAACTCGATGAGAACACGACCAATAGGTTTGTTGATTGATGCAGATCAATCACAAGCGGCAATGGTTCGCTATTCTTCACCAATCTCCACAATTGGCAGAAGTTCATGCCACAAGATCAGTATCAAACCGTCAGGGAAGTGGCCGAGCGCCTGAAAGTCGCCGAGGCGACTGTGCGCCACTGGATCAGGGAAGGCCAGCTGCGGGCGATCGACATCGGCAAGGGCTGGCGCATCGCTGATGCCGATCTGGAAGTCTTCCTGCGGCAGCACCAGACGGCACCGAGGCTGCCGGATGCCGACTCGACGGACGCTGATGCCGAAGGCGGGACGTGATGTTGCTCGCGACCCCCTTTGCCGAAGTGGCCCTCCTCCTCGTTATGGCGGCGGGGGTCGGGCTGGTCGGCACGCTGGCGCGACAACCGCTAATCGTCAGCTTCATCGCGGTCGGGCTGATCGCGGGGCCGTCGGCGCTGGATGTGGTCAAATTGGACGCGCAGATCGAACTTCTGTCCGAACTCGGGATCGCCGTGCTGCTGTTCCTGGTCGGCATCAAGCTGGACGTCCAACTGATCCGCTCGCTGGGCCTGGTCGCGGTGATGACCGGGCTGGGGCAGGTCACCTTCACCGCCTTCTTCGGCTACCTGATTGGGCTCGGCCTCGGGCTTGACCATGTCACCAGCATCTATGTCGCGGTGGCGCTGACCTTTTCCTCGACCATCATCATCGTCAAGCTCTTGTCCGACAAACGCGAGATCGACTCGCTGCACGGCCAGATCGCGATGGGCTTCCTGATCGTGCAGGATCTGGTGGTGGTGCTGGCGATGATCGTGCTGTCGGCGATCGGCGCGGGTGCAGGCGCCGCCGAGGGCGGCAAGGGCGGGTCGGTGCTGACGGTGCTGGCCTCGGGGCTGGCGATGCTAGCGGCGGTGGTGCTGTTCGTGCGCTATGTCGCCAACCCGCTGACCGAACGGCTGGCGCGCGCGCCCGAACTTCTGGTGATCTTCGCCATCGCGCTGGCCGCGATGTTCGCCGCGATCGGCAATTTCGTCGGCCTCGGCAAGGAGGTGGGCGGGCTGATGGCCGGGGTGGCGCTGGCCTCGACCCCCTACCGCGAGACGATCTCGGCCCGGCTGGCACCGTTGCGCGACTTTCTGCTTCTGTTCTTCTTCATCGCGCTGGGGGCGACGCTGGACCTGGCGCTTCTGGGCGCCCATGTCACCGCGGCGATCATCTTCTCGCTCTTCGTGCTGATCGGCAACCCGCTGATCGTGCTGGCGATCATGGGGGCGATGGGCTACCGCAAGCGCACCGGCTTCCTGGCCGGGCTGACCGTGGCCCAGATCAGCGAGTTCTCGCTGATCTTCGTGGCAATGGGGGTGACGCTTGGCCATGTGACCGAGGACGCCCTCGGCCTTGTGACCATGGTGGGCCTGGTGACCATCGCGGCCTCGACCTACATGATCGCTTATTCGCACCGGCTTTATGCCCTGTTCGAGCCGCTGCTGGGCGTCTTCGAGCGCCGGGGCACCCCGCGCGAGCTGCACGAGGCGGGCGCCCATGCGGCCAGCCGCTACCAGGTGATCCTCTTCGGTCTGGGCCGGTTCGGCACCGCGATCGGGCTGCGGCTGCACCGGCGCGGCATCAAGGTGCTGGGGGTGGATTTCAACCCCCAGGCGGTGCGGCGCTGGCGTGCCCTGGGGATGGAGGCCGATTTCGGCGATGCCAGCGACCCCGAGTTCGTCGCCGAACTGCCGTTCCGCGGGGCGGGGTGGATGGTCTCGACCGTGCCGCTCCACCCCACGGGCCTCAGTCACGAAGACACCCGCCGGACGCTGATCCAGGTGGCGCGCTCGGCCGGGTTCACCGGCCGGATCGCGGCGGCCTCGCACAGCGCGGGCGAGACCGATCTCCTGTCGGGCGCCGGCGTCGATCTGGTGCTGGAGCCGTTCCAGGACGCCGCCGACCGCGCGGCGGAGTTGTTGTGCGGTGCCGCCGAAGAGCAGCGGACCGAAATACCCGAGATCGACGCCGAAGGCCGAGCGGCTGGATGACACGTCCAAGCAATTGCAGGGAAGGGATGAAAACCATGAACAGACTGGCTGGAAAGACTGCCATCGTGACCGGGGGTGCCGTCGGCATCGGTCGCGCCTGTGTCGAGCGCATGGCCGAGGAAGGGGCGAAGGTCGCAATCCTCGATGTGCTGGAGGCCGAGGGCCATGCCCTCGCCGCGGCGTTGGCCGCCGAGGGGCACGAAGCCGGCTTCTGGCGCGTGGACGTGGCCGACGAGGCGGTCGTCAAGGCAGCCATCGACGATGTCGCCGCGCGCTTTGGCGGGCTGCAGGTGATCGTCAACAATGCCGGCATCTCGGGCAGCCCCAAGCACACCGATCAGGTGACCGAGGCCGAATGGGACCGGGTGCAGGCGGTCAACGTCAAGGGCGTGTTCTTCACCACCAAGCACGCCATCCCGCATTTTCGCTCGGCAGGCGGCGGGTCGGTCATCAACCTGTCCTCGATCGCCGGGCTGGTCGGCCTGGGCATGATCGCGCCCTACCACGCCTCGAAGGGCGCGGTGCGACTGATGACGAAGAACGACGCCATCACCTATGCCGCCGAGAAGATCCGGGTCAATTCGATCCACCCGGCCTATATCTGGACGCCGATGGTGGAAAACCACCTGCGCGCCACCGCTCCCGACCTCGAGGCGGCCAGGGCCGCGGCCGGGGCGGCCCATCCGGTCGGCCACATGGGCGAACCCGACGACATCGCTTGGGCCGTGGTCTGGCTGGCATCGGACGAGGCGAAGTTCGTCACCGGCGCCGAGATCGTCATCGACGGGGGGTATACGGCGCGATGATGGACCTGACCAATCCCCATGCCGCCGCCGCCGACGAATGCCTTGCGGCGCTGCAGGCCTCACCCGACGGCCTGACCGCCGCCGAGGCGGCGCGGCGGCTGGCCGAACATGGGCCGAACCGCCTGCCCGAAGCGCGGCACCGGGGGCCGATCCTGCTGTTCCTGGCCCAGTTCCACAACATTCTGATCTATGTTCTGCTGGGCGCCGCCGCCATCACGGCGGGTTTGCAGCACTGGGTAGATACCGGGGTCATCTTGGCGGTCGTGCTGGCGAATGCCGTCATCGGCTTCATCCAGGAAGGCAAGGCCGAGTCGGCAATGGCCGCGATCCGGGGCATGTTGGCGCCGAAGGCGGCGGTTCTGCGCGACAGGCAGCGCGTCTCGGTGGAGGGTGCCGATCTGGTGCCCGGCGACATCGTGCTCTTGGAGGCGGGCGACAAGGTCCCCGCCGACCTGCGGATGATCGAGGCGCGGGGGTTGGCGGCGCAGGAGGCGATCCTGACGGGTGAATCCGTCCCGGTGGAGAAAGGGACTATGCCCGTCGCCGCCGATGCCGCCCTTGGCGACCGCCGGTCGATGCTGTGGTCGGGCACACTGGTCACCCAGGGCACGGCGCGAGGGCTGGTGGTGGCGACCGGTCAGGCGACCGAGATCGGGCGGATCGGCGGACTTTTGGCAAGCGTCGAGCAGCTGAGCACGCCCCTTGTCGCGCAGATGGACCACTTCGCGCGCTGGCTGTCGTTCCTGATCCTGCTCTGCGCCGCGCTTCTGCTGGCCTATGGCTACTATGTCGGGCACATGCCCTTTGCCGACCTTTTCATGGCAGTGGTCGGCGTTGCGGTGGCCGCGATCCCAGAGGGCCTGCCTGCAGTGATGACCATCACGCTGGCGATCGGCGTGCAGGCCATGGCGCGGCGCCATGCCATCGTCCGCCGCCTGCCTGCGATCGAGGCGATCGGCTCGGTCGCGGTCATCTGCACCGACAAGACCGGCACGCTGACCCGCAACGAAATGGTCGTGGCCGCCGCCGAGACACCGGAGGGTGCCTTTGCGGTGACGGGCGACGGATACGGACCCGAGGGGGAGATCAGACCGGCTGGCGATCTTGCGCGCCTGGCGCGGGCGGCGGCCCTGTGCAACGACGCGGCGCTGCACCGACGGGACGGCCACTGGATCGTCGAGGGCGACCCGATGGAGGGCGCGCTTCTGGCCTTTGCCGCCAAGGCGGGCGGGGCGGCCCCAAGCCCGCGCGTCGATGCGGTGCCCTTCGACAGCCGCCACCGCTATATGGCGGTGCTGACCGCCGACGGGGTCACGCGGGTCAAGGGCGCGCCGGAACGGGTGCTTCGGATGTGCGAAGGCATCGACCATGCCCACTGGCACGCCCGGGTCGAGGCCATGGCCCGGCAGGGCCTGCGGGTGCTGGCCTTTGCCGAGCGGCAGGAAGGCGGCAACCGGATCGACGCGAAGGCTCTGGAGGGCGGGCTTACGTTTCTCGGCCTTCTCGGCCTGATCGACCCGCCTCGCCCCGAGGCGATTGCCGCCGTGGCCGAATGCCGCGCGGCCGGGGTCCGGGTGAAGATGATCACCGGCGACCATGCGGGCACCGCCTCGGCCATTGCAAAGCAGATCGGTCTGGCAAAACCGGACCGCGTGCTGACCGGCGCCGATCTGGACAAGCTGGACGATGCGCAACTGTCATTGGAGGTGCTGGACGTCGATGTCTTTGCCCGCACCAGCCCAGAACACAAGCTGCGGCTGGTCGCGGCCCTGCAATCGCACGGCCTGTCGGTGGCGATGACCGGCGACGGGGTGAACGACGCTCCCGCGCTGAAGCGGGCGGACGCGGGCATTGCCATGGGGCTGAGGGGGTCAGAAGCCGCGAAGGAGGCCGCCGACCTGGTGCTGGCCGACGACAATTTCGCCAGCATCGCCGCCGCCGTGCGCGAGGGACGGACGGTCTATGACAACCTCAAGAAGGTGATCAGCTGGGCCTTACCGACCAACGCCGGCGAATCCATCGTCATCGTCTATGCCATCCTGGCCGGGCTGCTGCTGCCGCTCAGCCCGGTGATGATCCTGTGGGTCAACACGATCACCGCGATCACGCTAGGTCTCGCGCTGGCCTTCGAGCCGACCGAAGCCGGCACGATGCTGCGCCCGCCGCGCGCGCGGGCCGCGCCGATCCTGTCGGGCGCGCTGGTCTGGCATGTGGTGCTGGTGGCGGCGCTGTTCACCGCGGGCATCATGGCGATGTTCAACTATGCCCAGGACCGGGGCTATTCGCTGGAACTGTCGCAGACCATCGCGATGAACACGCTGGTGGTGCTGAAGGTGTTCCACCTGTTCTTCATCCGCAACATCTACGGCGCTTCGCTGACCTGGAGCGCGGTGAAAGGGACGAAGGTGGTCTGGATCGTCGTGATCGCCGTCACCGCCGCGCAATTCGCCGCCACCTATCTGCCACCCCTGCAGATGGTGCTGGGAACCGAGCCCGTGTCCTTTGCCGACGGCCTGCTGATCGTCGCGGTGGGCGCGGTGTTCTTCGCAATCATCGAGATCGAAAAGCAGATCCGGCTGGTGTTGAAACCATGACCAGACCCAGGAAAGCAAAGCCACTCGACACGCGCTTTCCTGTCGCAGCCCAGCCGCCGCCGCAACTCCCCGCGGTCATCCCCTCGCCGCAGCCTCCCAGGCAGGGGCAACCGCACGACGGCTTTGACCGTGCGCTGCGCGGCACTCTGGCAAGGCTGAGCGGCGGGGTCTCGCCCCATGCCTTCCTCGAGGCCTGGAGCGACTGGGCGCAGCATCTGGCCCGCTCGCCCGGACGCCAGATCGAGCTGGCCGAACACGCTCGTCAGAACCTTCAAAAAGTCATGGCGCTGGCCGCCAGCCCCGACTCTGCGCCGCCCTTCGCACCCAAACCCTACGACAAGCGCTTTGCCCATCCCGGCTGGCAAACCTTCCCCTTCCAACTGTGGCAACAGGGATTTCTGGCCGTGCAGGACTGGTGGGACCATGCCACCGAACCAATGCGCGGCCTGCGCCCCGAGGATGCCGAACGGACCCGGTTTCTGGCCCGCCAGACGCTCGATGTGCTCTCGCCGTCAAACCAGCCGCTCCTGAACCCCGAGATCCTCGCCGAGACCCTGAAGACCGGCGGTCGCAACCTGACCGGAGGTGCGGCGCATTTCGTCGAGGACGCGGTCAAGACCCTGACCGGGCGGCACGATCCGCCGCCCGAGGGCTACCAGGTCGGCAAGGACCTGGCCTGCACCCCGGGGCAGGTGGTGTTTCGCAACGCGCTGATGGAACTGATCCAGTACTCGCCGCAGACGCCGCAGGTGCAGGCCCGCCCGATCCTGATCGTTCCGGCCTGGATCATGAAATACTACATCCTCGACCTGTCGCCCGAAAACTCGATGGTGCGCTATCTTGTCCGGCAGGGCTTCACCGTCTTCATGATCTCGTGGATCAACCCGGAGGCCGGGCACCGCGACCTGTCGCTCGAGGATTACCGCAAGCAGGGCGTGCTGGCGGCGCTGGACGCCGTGACGCGGATC
>DBBA01000291.1:6936-9266 GCA_002291955.1 Rhodobacteraceae bacterium UBA996
GGCGCGCGACGGCGACGACCGGCTGGCCTCGGTCACGCTGATGGCGGCGCAGGTCGATTTCGCCGAAGCGGGCGAGCTTCTCCTGTTCCTCGACGAAAGCCAGGTCGCCTTCCTCGAGGACCTGATGCAGGAACAGGGCTATCTCGACCGGCCGCAGATGGCCCGCGCCTTTGCCGCGATCCGCGCCGAGGACCTGATCTGGACCCGTGCCGTCCACCGCTACTTCCTCGGCCGCGAGGATGTGCCGACCGACATCGGCGTCTGGCTTTCCGACACCACCCGGATGCCGGCCCGGATGCATTCGCAATACCTGCGCAGCCTGTTCCTGGAAAACCGGCTGACGGCGGGGCGCTTTGCCGTCGAGGGCCGGGTGATCGCGCTGAAGGATCTGTCGGTGCCGCTGTTCGTGGTCGGGACCGAGACCGACCACATCGCGCCCTGGCGGTCTGTATACAAGACCCAGCTCTTCACCGACTGCGACCTGACCTTCGTGCTGACCAGGGGCGGCCACAATACCGGCATCCTCAGCGAGCCGGGGCGCAAGGGGCGGCACTACCGCATCTCGCACCGCCCGGCCGACGCGCTTTATGTCGGCCCCGACGGCTGGCTGGCAGGGACCGAACCCGTGCCCGGTTCCTGGTGGCCGGACTGGGCGGAATGGCTGGCCAAGCATGGCGGCGAAAAGGTGCCACCTCCGGGCATGGGTGCCCCCGAGCGGGGGCTGCCGCCGCTGGCCGCCGCGCCCGGCGGCTATGTCCTGCAGACCTGACCCCCCGTTCGGCCCCGCAGCAGATCGCGCAAGGGCGGGAACCGGCCTTGCGCGCTGCCGGCCTAGAAGCTGCCGAAGGCGCTGCCCAGCACGATGATCAGGGCGCAGGCAAGGATCGGGACCACCACCGCCACCACGAAGATGTCGCCATAGGCCTGTCGGTGGGTCATGCCGCAGATGCCCAGAAGCGTGATCACCGCCCCGTTGTGCGGCAGCGTGTCGAGGCCCCCGGTCGCCACCGAAACCACCCGGTGCAGCAGCGCCGGGTCGACGCCCTGCACCGCCGCCTGCGCAATCAGCGTCGGTCCCAGCACGTCCAGCGCGATCGTCATGCCCCCCGATGCCGACCCGGTGATGCCGGCCAGCGCCCCCGACGACAGCGCCGCCGTGACGACGACATCGCCGCCCGCCAGCCCCTCCAGCCCCTGGCGCAGCACCTCAAAGCCCGGCAACGCGGCGATCACCGCCCCGAACCCGACCAGGCTTGCGGTGTTGAACAGCGGCAGCAGGGCGGATTCGGCGCCTTCGTTCAGCGTCTTCACCACCTCGGGCGGGCGGCTGAGGACCAGCGCCAGCGCCAGCGCAACCGTCAGCGCCGTGATCACCGACCAAAGCCCGCCGACCCGCTCCAGATCGGTTGCGCCGTATTTGGGCAGGGCAAGATATCCCGTCTGCAGCGCGGGCAGCACCGCCCAGCCCATGACCAGCGTGACCACCCCCACCGACAGGATCGGCGCCAGCGCGACCCAGAGCGGCAGCGACACCGCCTGGGGCACAGGCGGGGGCATCTCGGGCGGGGCATCGCCGACCAGCGCCCGGGCGCGACGGCGCAGCCAGACCATGCCCAGGACCAGCATCACCGCCGCCGCGATCACCCCGAGGCCGGGGGCGGCAAAGGGCGTGGTGCCGAAGGTCGCCATCGGGATCGCGTTCTGGATCGAGGGCGTGCCAGGCAGCGCGGTCATCGTGAAGGTGAAGGCGCCAAGCGCGATGGTCGCGGGGATCAGCCGCGCCGGCAGCCCGGTTTCGGCAAACAGCGCCCGCGCCAGCGGCCAGGCAACGAAGGCCACGACGAACAGCGACACGCCGCCATAGGTCAGCACCGCGCAGGACAGGACCACCGCCAGGATCGCATTCGCCGGGCCGACGGCCGTGGCGATGGCCCGCGCCAGGATCTGCGCCGCGCCTGAGGCATCCATCACCTTGCCGAACAGCGCACCCAGCAGGAACAGCGGATAGAACGACACCACGAACCCGCCGGCCGCGGCCATGAAGATCTGCGTATACGCCGCAAGCACCGGCGCGCCTGCGGTCAGGGCCGCCAGCCCTGCCAGCAGCGGCGCCAGAAACAGCACCGACAGGCCCGCCCAAGCCCCCGCGATCAGCAGGCCCAGGACGGAAAGGATGAGAAGGACCGCCATGCATGCTTCCGCGTCTGCGGCGGAGCATAGACGGTGACAGACCCCGTGCCAATCTCGAACCGCCGGGGCGCGCCCGATTCCAGACCCGATGCCGTGCCGTTGGCATGGCGGCGCGCAGTGACCTGCCCCCCGGAAGTTCC